>MWBB01000082.1 GCA_002068835.1 Acidobacteria bacterium ADurb.Bin340
GTACAGTGGGGCATCCCGGGAAGGGCCCCGTTGAAACCGCCGGAGGCGATGCCGCCATCGGGACGCAGGAGGATGCAGCCCACCTTCAGGCGGCAGCAGGTTCCCAGGCGGCTGATCTCCAGGGCCATCCGCAGGAAGACCTGATCCTTGAGCTGGGCGCGTGTCAGGTTGGGTTCGCTCATGGGGCCTCGGGCCTCCCCCCTTGGATGTCGAGCTGGACCTTGTGGCGTGGAAGTTCGGAGCGGTCGATCCACACCACCTGGGCCCCGGCGCTGCGGGCGAGGTGATGCAGGCCGTCCCGCACTTCGGCCGGGATGGCGGCCCTCAGGTCCGGGTGCAGGCTCAGGCGGAGGGTGGCCCCCTGGAGGTGGCTCGCGCGGCGCACCAGTTCCCGGTAGACCTCCAGCAGGGCGGTTTCGGCGCTGATGCGGCGGCCGGTGCCATCGCAACAGGGGCAGGGCTCGGTAAGGAGCCGTTCCAGGCTGGGCCCCGTGCGTTTCCGGGTCATTTCGACCAGGCCGAATTCGCTGATAGCGGCGGCCCGGGCGTGGTTGCGGTCCCGCTTGAGCTCCTCCTGCAGCCGAGCCATCACCTGCTCCCGGTGGGCCGGATCGGTCATGTCGATGAAGTCGATGACGATGATCCCGCCCAGGTTGCGCAGGCGCAGTTGGCGTACGATTTCGGGAATGGCCTCCAGGTTGGCGTGGAAGACCGTTTCCTCCAGATCCTTCTTCCCCGCGAACTTGCCGGTGTTCACGTCCACGCTCACCAGGGCTTCCGTCTGGTTGATGACGATGGAGCCGCCGTGCTTGAGGAAGACCTTGGGGTGCCGGGCCTGCTCCAGTTCCTTCTCGATGTCGAAGGCCTCGAAGATGGGGATGTCGGAGGTGAAGCGTTTGACCCGGGGCACCCATTCCGGATGGAGCTTGCCCACGAAGCCTGCGACCTCCTGGTAGGCCTCGTCGGTATCCACCCAGAAGGAGGCCACCTCCTCCCGGAACAGGTCCCGCAGGGCCTTCTGCAGGAGCCGGTAGTCCTGCCAGACAAGGCAGGGGGCATGGCAGGTGGTGGACCGGGCCTGGACTTCGCGCCAGAGATCCCGGAGGAAGGCCACGTCCGAGACGAGGTCCTCGTCCTTCTCGCCGATGGCTGCGGTGCGCACGATGAACCCCTCGCCGGGAGCCGCATGGCTGCGGATGAGCTGCCGCAGGCGCTCCCGTTCTTCGGGATCGGTGATCTTCCGGCTGATGCCGATGTGGTCGATGCCCGGCATGAAGACCAGGAACCGGCCCGGGAAGCTGATGTGGCGGGAGAGGCGGGGGCCCTTGCTTCCGATGGGATCCTTCACCACCTGCACCAGCAGTTCCTCGCCCTCCTTCACGGGGGGCAGGGTGAGGGGCAGGGTCTCCAGCTCCAGGGCGGTTTCCGGTTCTTCCTCGTCCGGAAGGTCCTCGGTGGTCAGCCGGTGGGCCTCGGGTTCATCCAGGTACAGGAAGCCGTCCTTGGGACCGCCGATGTTGACGAAGGCGCTCTGCATGCCCTGGAGCAGCTTGGCCACGCGCCCTTTATAGACATCGCCCACCTGGCTCACGTGGGCTGACCGTTCAATGAAAAGCTCGCAGACTTGTCCGTTCTCGAGCAGGGCTAGGCGCGTCTCAAGCGGGGTCGAATTGACCACCAGGGAGCGGCGGACTTCCATGGCTGTACCTCTCTTCGAACCCGGCGAAGACGCGCCCGGCGCCTCCCCACGCTGATCCGGGACGTGCCAGCCCGGTCAGCCCAACGCTTTTCTACCAAGGCCGTGCGGCGCTGGGAAGAAAAGTTTCAGGCGAAGGCATCCGCCACCGCAGGGGTGCGCTCCGCCGTCGCCTTGGAGACGATGCGGTTCCGGTCATCCACGAAGACCACCTTGGGGGCGTGGGCCTGGGCCTCCTCCGCGGTCAGGTAGCCGTAGGAGGCCAGGATCACCAGGTCGCCGGGCCGCACCAGATGGGCTGCGGCGCCGTTGATGCCCACCTCGCCGGAGCCGGGCAGGCCCGGGATGACGTAGGTGGAGAGGCGCGAGCCGTTGGTGACATCGTAGATGTCGATCTTCTCGTTCTCCATGAACCCGGCGGCCTCGATCAGCAGCGGGTCCAGGGTGATGGAACCCACGTAGTCCAGATCGGCGCGGGTCACGGTCGCGCGGTGGATCTTGCCAAGCAGGAAGTGTCGCAGCATAGGGCCTCCGGTCCAGGCCCTCATCCGGGTCCCGGCCAGCCAAAAGGATGCGCCGGGTAGCCCCGGCGCGCCAAGAAAATGCTCATGCGTTCAGTTGAATAGCACCACCCGCAGATCCACCCCCACTTTGGGCAGGGGCACAGGCGGAGGGGCGACGGGGAGCCGGAGGCTGTCTCGGATCTCCATGCGTAGGGCGCCGGTCAGGCCCTCCCTGAGTTCCCATCGGCCATCGATGAGGAACCAGGCCCTGTCGTCGTAACGGGGATCGAAGGCGATGTAGGGGCGCTCGGGGCGCCGCTGGCCGAACTTCTTGGCGAGGCCCGGGGGCAGGCCGCCCTTCTTGGCCAAGCCCGGAGGCACCCCCTGGTGCTTCCGGGCGTGGGGCGGTTTGCCGTGCCCCCCCTTGCCGGGCTTGTTGGGCTTGTCGGCCAGGGCGGGGGCTGCGGCCACCGCGGCGATGAGAAGGAAACGCAGCAGCATGGGAACCTCCCCTGAAGGCTGGGTGGAGTCTACTCGGCTTCCAGATGGCTGATGAACTGGGCTTCGTCGGCGTTGGGAGCCAGCAGCACGTTGTCGATGAGCCGCGTGCGCCCCACCCGGGCCGCAACGCAGAGGGCCGAGGTCCGGCGCACTTCGCCCACCACGGCATCCAGGGAGACCGCATCCACCAACTCCAGGTACTGGACTTCGTCCACCTGGGTCAGGGGCTTGCGGGCCAGGGCGAGGAGGCGATCCGCATCCCGTTCGCCGCCCTCGAAAGCCTCCTGGGCTGCGAAGAGGCCTTTCGAGAGGGCCAGGGCGCGGGCGCGCGCATCGGCATCGAGGTAGGTGTTCCGGGAACTGAGGGCAAGGCCGTCGGCCTCCCGCAGGGTGGGTGCCACCACGATGTCCACGGGGAGGTTCAGGTCCCGGACCATCCGGCGGATCACCACCGTCTGCTGCAGGTCCTTCTGGCCGAAAAAGGCCAGATCGGGCTGGACAATGTTGAAGAGCTTGGCCACCACGGTGGCCACGCCCCGGAAATGACCGGGGCGGAACTGGCCGCAGAGGGGTTCGCCCAGGGGGCCCGGATCCACAAAGGTGCAATAGCCGGTGGGGTAGATTTCCGAAGGCTCGGGAACGAAGAGCACCGTGGTGCCCAGGCGGTGACAAAGGGTCTGGTCCCGCTCCAGATCGCGCGGGTACTGGGCCAGATCCTCTCCGGGGCCGAACTGGGTGGGGTTGACGAAGATGGAAACCACCGTGCTGTCGCAACGGGACACGCTCTGGCGGATGAGGGCGGCATGACCCTCGTGCAGGAATCCCATCGTGGGCACGAATCCGATGCGGCGGTTCCCTTCCCGGAGGGTTCGGAGGAGGGCCCTCAGTTCGGCGATGGTGCGGACGGTGCGCATGGACAAGGGCAGGCTCCTGCTCATTCGGCTTCCGGGCTGGATCCTGGGGGTGTCCAGGCATCAAGGGCCGCGCGGGCCGCATCCGGAAGCATATAGGACTCGGCCTTGCCTGGGAACGCGCCCTCCCGCACGTCGCCGACCCAGCGGCCCAGGGCCTCGGAAAGGAGGCCGAAACCATCCAGATAGGTGCGCACGAACTTGGGGCCGCTGCCGGGGATGAGGCCCAGGACATCGTGGAAGACCAGCACCTGGCCCGAGCAGTGGGGGCCGGCGCCGATGCCGATGGTGGGGATGGCCAGGGACTCGGTGGCCCGTCGGCCCAGTTCCGCCGGGATGCCTTCGAGAAGCAGGGCGAAGCAGCCGACCTCCTGGAGGGCGTGGGCCTCCTCCAGCAGGCGCAGGGCCTGGGTGGCCTCCTTGGCCTGCACCCGGTAGCCGCCCATGGCGTGGAGAGACTGGGGCGTGAGGCCCAGGTGTCCCATCACCGGGATATCCGCATCCAGCAGGGCCTTGATGGCGTCCAGGCGCTTCCGGCCGCCCTCCAGCTTCACGGCCTGGGCGCCCGCCCGAACCAGGCTCCCGGCGTTGCGCAGGGCATCGGCGGGGCTCAGGTGGTAGCTCAGGTAGGGCAGGTCGGCCATGAGGAAGGCCCGGGGATGGGCCCGGGCCACAGCCTCCAGGTGGTGGCGCATCATGGCCATGGTCACCGGAAGGGTGGAATCGAATCCCAGGCAGACATTCCCTACGCTGTCGCCCACCAGGATCATGTCCACCCCGGCGGCGTCGGCGATTCCGGCGGTGGGGGCATCGTAGGCCGTCACCATGACCAGCTTGCGCCCTTCGGCCGCCGTGGCACGGAGGTCCGTCAGGGTGAGCTGGGCTTGGGTTCGGGGGGCGTGGCTCATGGGGTCGGTCGGGAAGGGTTCATCAGGGACAGGGTCACCTGGGTGGGGGTCCAGTCTGCCAGAGGCCCCCCGCGCTCCGGGATCACGAACTGGAGGCCCGAGGCCTCCACGGCCTGGGCGAAGCGGTGGAGATCCGGGCGCCCCAGGAACCGTTCGCCGTAGGCTTCGGGCACCTTGGACCACAGATCCTGGAAGGCCCCATAGGCATCCTGGAGCCGGGAACGAGCTCCCAGGCGCTCGCCCCGCTGCAGCAGCAGGGCGGCGCTGCGGGCGCTGGCTTCCAGGACCAGGGCCGGGAAACGCAGCTCGCGGGCCGCCGTCTGCACCTCACTCCAGGCCCCAAGGGCTTCGGAAACCAGGTTCTCGGTGGGCGCGGGGGCCGCGGACAGGAGCAGGGCGTGGGCCCGGTGCCATTCCAGTTCCAGCCAGCGGGAGTTGGACCCTTCCACTGGAGCCTTGAGGGATTCCAGGGCCGCCCAGGCCCGTTCCGGGTCTCCCGAATCGTTGCCCCGGTCGAGGGCTTCGCAGACTTCAGCCTGGATGAGACGCAGGCGGGCCATCCGCTCCCGCCAGACCAGACCGGCGCCTTCGAAGATGTCCGCAGCGCTGCGGAAGAGCCTTCGGGCGTCACGCCAGGCCCCCTGGAATCCCAGGATTTCGCCCTGAAGGAAGGCGAAATCCCCCCGTTCCAGGGCGCTGAGATGGGTCGGAGGCAGGCTCAGGGCCTGGAGGAGCTGGATTTCCGCTTCCACCGCATCCCCGAGCGCGGCCAGGGTCCGGGCCCGCCAGACCCGGGCCCGGGCGCAGCCGAAGGTGTCCGAGTAGGCCGCGAAGCGCACCAGGGCGGCATCGATGTGGCCCAGAGCCGGACCCAGGCCTTGTTCCATGCTCCGGAAACTGCCGATGGCCAGATGGCACTCGGCCTGGGCGATCTGGTCCTCCAGCAGCCGCGCGGCCTGGAGGCTTTCCCGCAGGTGGCCGTAGGCCACATCCGGCTGCCCGGCCGCCAGGTGAAGATGGGCGAGGCTTGCGCTGAGTTCGCTCAGGCGGGCCAGATCCTGCTCATGTTCCAGCAGGCGCTGCACGGACTGGAGGGTGGCGATGGCCCGCTGGAGCTGGGCCTTCTGTCCCTGGGCGCGGCCCAGTTCCAGGAGCAGGGCCGCCTGGTCCTGGTGGGAGGTCCGGCTGGGGCCGGGGGACAGCAGTTGCAGGCCTTCCTCCAGGGCCCGGATGCCCTTGCCGTGGAATCCCTGGAGGAGGTGGAGCTGACCGAGGATGAGGTGCAGCCTTGGCTGTTCCGGATGGTCCGGCTGGTCTCCCAGGGCCTCGACCGCGGCCTGCAGGTCCCGGAGCGCCTCTGGCAGGTGCCGCAGCCGGACCCTCAGGGCGGCCCGCTTGCGAAGCACGCGAACCTCCTGTTCCCGACGCTGGGGCGATGCGGCGGGGACTTCCTCCAGGGCCACCAGGGCCAACCCGAGGGCTTCCAGGGCGAATTCGCAGGGGGAGCGCTGGGCGAACGTCCCTTCGGGGGCCCGCCCGGACCGGGTGGCCTGGGTCCAGGCATCCCCCAGGAATTCCCACAACCGGGCTCTCTGGGTGGGATCCGGATTGAGGGTCAGGGCCTGCTGGACCAGCCGGTCCGCTTCCGTTGGTGGTGGGGGTTCGCTGGGGAGGGCTTCCAGCAGGTGGGCCAACGCCGCATCCCGCCCCGAAGCCAGGGTCTGCAGGGGGATGGAGAGAATGGGGTGTCCGGCCTCCTCCTGGAGGGCCTTGAGGAGGGACCGGGCCAGGCGCCGGGCCTCTCCGGGCGGCGTGGCTTCGGCGGCCAGGGTGCGCAGGCGGGGCTCCGCCAGAACGGCCCGGCCCTCCTGGAGGTGGACCAACCGGGCGGCAACCGCAGCCTTCAGCGCATCGTCCAGGGGATCGCCGGAGATGCCCAGGGCCTTGCCGAGGGTGGCCAGACTCAGGGCGTGGTCCGCCAGAGCCAGGGCCCGCACCACGGACAGGGTGGCTCCGGCTTGGCGTTGAAGCCGTCCAGCCAGGATGCGGTCCAGCAGATCCTCATGGAGCCGGGGCGTGGGGCTGGCTCCCGGCGCCAGGCGCCAGCGGCCGGCCTGCCAGACGAGGCTTCCGTCCAGCTGGGCGGCTTCCAGCAGCCGCGCCAGGAGCCCCGGATTTCCCAGGCTGGCCTGGAACAGCTGATGGAGATAGGGCTCGGGCAGATCGTGCTGGCCCAGAAGATCTTCGAGAACCTGCCGCTGGTCGGCGTCCTCCAGGCGGTTGAGGTTCACGAAAGCCACGGTCGGGTTGCCCCGGAGGGCCCCCAGGAAGGTCCGTGGACCGGCGCCGGAGGGGGTGCAGGTGAAGAACCAGGGCTGGCCTGAGCCCAGGAACAGCTCCACCAGGGCCTTCTGCAGATCGTCGTCGGCCCGTTCCAGGTTCAGGATGGCCAGCACCCGGGGATGCAGCTCCTGGGCGAATTCCAGCACCGTGAGGGCGGCCTGGAGTTCCGAAGGTTCCACCGGAGCCGCCTCGTCCACCCGGCGGCCTGCGCGAAGGAAGGCGAAGGAGGCCAGACGCCGGGCCAGCAGCCGGGCCGCCTCCGGATGGCGTGCGTACAGGTCCGCCTCGTAGCCCTGGATTACCGCCTGCAGCAGGCGGCCCAGGAGGGCCCCGGCGGATTCTCCGTGCTGCAGTTCCAGGGTGTGGGGCCAGAGGCCTTCCGTTTCCACCGTGGCGATGAACCAGTCCGCAAGCGCCTCCTGCCCCAGGCCCTCCTCCCCCATGAGCACCACCATGCGCTCCATGGGCGCGGGGGCGTTCAGGCCCAGGGCCAGGGATTTCAGGTAGGTAAGTTCCTGGCCCCGGCCCCGGATGGGGCGGCTGTGGGCATCCAGCCCTTCGGGCGGCGCCTCCCAGGGGCCCGGTCCCTCTTCGGGGCCCGGTGGAACGGTATCCAGATCCTCCTGGAGCTGGGACGGAGTGAGCGGCGAAGCCCCCAGGACCCGAGGGATCCTGAACCCTCCAGGGAGCAGGCCGAGGACATCCCGGTGAAGAAAGCGGGGTGTGGGATGTGCGGCCAGCAGCGCGTGAAGGCGGCTCCGGAAGGCGGACCTGCGGGTGGGGCCCCAGGCGGGCCAGGCCTCGCCCAGGCTGGGATCGGACAGGGGCTGGAGGAACCAGGCGCGCTGGGCATCCAGCCCGAACCGGCTGGAGCCGGGATCCAATGGGCAGGCATCCAGGAAACGCTGCAGATAGACCTCGCGTAAGCGGTCCAGGGCCCCGGCCGGAGGCAGCGGCTCCCACAACTGGAGCAGGTAGCGCTGTTCGCCGCCTTCCGCCTGCACAAGGGTCCAGCGTGCTCCGTCCGAACCCTGGACGGCCAGTTCCTGGATGCGGACATAGCCCTGTCCACCCAGAAGAAGGGCGTCGCTCATGGCTGCCCGGTGCGCCGGCCAGGCCGAGAAGGAAGGCTGGAGAGGAACATGCCGGAAGGATACCAGAGGGGGCGGGCGCCCTTTGAGGTGGGTCACGCCCTAGAATGGCGGCATGCTGCTGGGCCTCGATACCACCACGGAACGGATCCATCTGGCGCTGGTGGCAGGGGATCGCCACAGGGGCAGAGCCCTCGCGCTGGAACGGGGCCAGAGCCAGAGCCGAGTGCTGCTGGCCCTGGTGGACGAGCTCCTGGCGGAGGCCGGAGCGGGGCCCGGAGACCTGACGGGCGTGGCGTGCTGCGTGGGGCCGGGAGGCTTCACCAGCCTCCGCATCGGAGTTGCGACGGCGGAAGGCCTCGCTCTCACGGGTCTGCCCACCTGGGGGTTCTCGGCCTTCGAGTTGCGGGCCCAGGCACTGCGGATGGAGGGATTCGCCGGACCCTGCTGGATCCTTCTGGACGGACAGCGGCAGGAGGCCTTCGCCCAGCGCTGGGAAGAGGATCCCGCCCAGCCTGCGGCCAAGCATCCCCTGGCCGTTCTCCCGGAGCTGCTGGCTGGAGAACCCTGGTGGGCGCCCCCGGGCTTCCGGGATCGCGTGGAGGCCCTGCTGGGCCCTGCACCCGTGCTGATGGAGGACGAAGCGGCCGCCACCGTGGCGGCCCTTGCGGCCCTGTGCCGCAAGCGTTCCGGGGAGGCGCCGGAAGCGCCCCTGGTGCCCTTCTACCTGCGGGAGACGGATGCGGAGCTGAACTTTCCCGAAGCCTCCACCCACCTGTCCGAGGCCCTGCGCCGGGGCCATGCCCGTTGAGCCTGCTTCGCCTGGGCGCGGGCTCGGCGCTGCCTGCCTGGATCGAGGCCTTGGAACGTCGGGTCTTCGGCGACGCCTGGGGGCCCCTGGACTCGGATGAAGTGCTCTGGGCCCTTCCGGAGACGGCCTATGCCCGCTGGCGGCAGAGCCCCGTGGTGGGCGAGGGCGAACTGCTGCGGATCGCCGTGGCTCCCGAAGCCCGGGGCCAGGGCCAGGCCCGCCGCCTGCTTCAGGAAGGCCATGAGCGCCTGGGGGCGGAGGGGCTCGACACCCTTTTCCTGGAGGTTCGCGTCTCCAATGAATCGGCCCGCTCTCTTTATGCTTCCGAGGGATGGCGGGAGATCGGCCTGCGGAGGAGCTATTACCGCGATGGCGAGGATGCGGTGCTCTACCGCCGGGAGTTGCCGTGAATCCGAGGACCTTCGAGATCCAGGTGGAGAACAAGGCAAGGCGCCTGCGGGCCTGGGGCGATCCGTCCCGAGGGCCGGCCTGGGTGCTTCTCCATGACGGTCTGGGCAGCCTCGATACCTGGCGTGATTTCCCGGCGGATCTGGCCCGAGCGTCCGGTTTCCCGGTCCTGGCCTACGAGCGCCCCGGCTACGGCGGTTCGGAGGGCCCTCCCCGCCCCCTGCCGGAAGCCCTGGAGCGGGAGACTGAAACAGGCCTGCCAGCAACCCTCGAGGCCTGCGGGGTGGAACGCCCGCTGCTCCTGGGGCACAGCGATGGAGGCACCCTCGCCCTGCTGGCGGCAGCCCGCTGGACCAGGGCCTTCCGGGCCGTGCTGGTGGAAGCCGCCCATGTCTTCATCGAACCCCTGACGGCGGCCGGGCTGGAGGATGCCCGATCCGCGTTTGAAGCGGGTGGACTGGCCCAGGCCTTGGTTCGGCACCACGGGGAGGGCACCCGAAACGTCTTCGGCGCATGGTGCGATGGGTGGCTCAGTCCGGGGGGCCGCTCCTGGCACATGCTGGATCGTCTGGAATCCATCACGGTGCCCGTGGTGTTCGTGCAGGGGGATGCGGATCCCTACGGCACCGAGGCCCAGGTCAAGGCCGTGACGGACCGCCTTCCGGGCCGGGCCGCGGGCCTGCTGCTGCCGGGGTGTGGCCACGCGCCCCACCGGGAGCGCCCCGCCGCGGTCCTGGAGGCTGCCCGGAAGCTGGCGCGGCAGGTCGATCCGGGCTGACGGTCCTGCGCTGGTCCGAGTCCAGCTGGGCGGTGGTGCGTTTAGGGGATGAGGACTCGAACCGTTGCCGCCAGC
>MWBB01000083.1 GCA_002068835.1 Acidobacteria bacterium ADurb.Bin340
ATGTGGCGGATGTCGGGGGCCTGGAAGGCCTTCATCTCCACCAGGTTGTCCGCCCGCAGGTCCACCAGCAGGGCGCCCTCCCGGAGGGCCTCCAGAGCCTCCCTGGGATCCAGGACCCGCAGGCCACCGTAGTCGTGGCCACGGCCTTCGAAGGGGTGCGGCATCTCAGGGCTCCTGGACGGGGCAGCAGCCCGCGGAGGCCACCGTTTCAGCCGCTTCCGGGTACCACCGCCGCTTCAGCCAGAGGGAAACGTTCACCAGCCCGATGAGCACGGGCACCTCCACCAGGGGCCCGATGACGGCCGCGAAGGCGGCGCCGTGGTTCAGCCCGAAGAGGGCCACGGCCACGGCGATGGCCAGTTCGAAGTTGTTGCTGGCGGCCGTGAAGCTGAGGGTGGCGCTCTCCGGGTAGCGGGCGCCCGCCTTGTGGCTCATCCAGAAGCTCGCCAGGAACATCACGACGAAGTAGATCAGCAGCGGGGCCGCTACGCGCAGCACGTCGAATGGCCGGGTCACGATCTGGCGGCCCTGGAGGCTGAACAGGGCGACGATGGTGAAGAGCAGTGCCACCAGCGTGAGCGGGCTGACCTTGGGCACGAAGGTGTGGTGGTACCAGTCCAGGCCCTTCCAACGCCCCAGCAGGAATCGGGTCAGGAAGCCTGCGATGAACGGGATGCCCAGGTAGATGAAGACCGACTGGGCGATGCTGCCCATGGTGACCTTGCTGAGGTCCACTTCGCCCAGGCGCAGGCCCACGGCGCCCGGCAGCACCTTGATGAAGAACCAGGCGTAGAGGCTGAAGCCCAGCACCTGGAAGATCGAATTGAAGGCCACCAGCCCCGCGCAGTACTCCGTGTCGCCCTTCGCCAGATCGTTCCACACGATGACCATGGCGATGCAGCGGGCGAGGCCGATGAGGATCAGCCCCACCATCAGTTCCGGCCGGTCCGAGAGGAAGAGCGCCGCCAGGGCGAACATGAGCAGCGGCCCCACGATCCAGTTCTGGACGAGGGAGAGCAGCAGCACCTTGCGGTTCTCGAAGACGCGGTGCAGTTCCTCATACCGCACCTTGGCCAGGGGTGGATACATCATCACGATGAGCCCCACCGCCAACGGGATGCTGGTGGTGCCCACGTTCCAGGCGTTGAGGGCGGCGTTGAAGCCCGGGGCCCCGTAGCCCAGGGCAATGCCGAGGCCCATGGCCAGGAAGATCCACAGGGTCAGGTAGCGGTCCAGGAAGGCCAATCGGCGAGCGCCTGGCATCGAAACACCTCCGAATCCGATTGCACATTTTTTTTAATTGTTAACATGATGGCAGGATGAGCAGGATCAAAAACTGGCAATTAAATCTTGTTATCCTGTCCATCCTGCCATCCTGTTTTTTGCATTTATTGTTTCTTGTCGGCTCTGATGTACATGCTTGCGATGTAATCCTCAGGACCGAGCCCTTCGGGCAGGTGCTGGCTCAGGTGGGCGGCCAGGGGATCGTCGGAGGGCAGCATGGCTTCCACGGCGCCGGGCTTGGCCTCCAGGCGCAGGTCCACCAGGCCCGCCTCGGCCACCATCCGTTCGAGGTCGCCCTGGAGCGGGGCCCCGGCGATGCAGCCCACCCGGGCCTCAACGCTGGCCCGCAGGGCTTCCGGCAGGGGGCGCAGCAGCACCATGTCGGAGATGGCCACCCGGCCCCCGGGTTTCAGCACCCGGGCGATCTCCCGCCACACGGCAGGCTGGTCGGGGCTGAGGTTCAGCACGCAGTTGCTGAGCACCACATCCACCGAGGCCTCCGGCAGGGGGATGGCCTCGATCGGGGCGTGGTGGAAGGTGACGTTGTCGAGGCCCGTGCGGGCCCGGAAGGTCGCAGCGTTCTGGCGGGCCCGGGCCACCATTTCCCGGGTCATGTCCACACCGTGCACGTGGCCGGTGGGCCCGACGCGGGGGGCGGCCAGGAACACATCCAGACCCGCGCCGCTGCCCAGGTCCAGCACCACCTCGCCGGGCCTCAGCTCCGCCAGCGCCGTGGGGTTGCCGCAGGACAGGCCCAGGTTGGCGCCTTCGGGCAGCGCGGCGAGGTCCGCCGGATCGTAGCCCAGACCCAGAGCCACCGCCTCGGCCCGGTCGCCGCCCCCGCAGCAGGAGGAGGTGGGGCCGCAGCAGCCACCGCCTCCTTGCGCGATGCGCCCGTAGGCACTGCGGACAGCGTTGTGGATGGGAGAGGATGGGGAGGTCATGGGGGCTCCGGGGCAGGGGCGGTGTGAGGGTCAGGGCTGACAACTGTCCCTTGGGGGGCATGCGCAGGCTTGGCCGCCCCCGCAGCAGTCCTCCCAGAGGTAGGCCGTGAGGTCCCGCAGCACGGGGAAGGCCGCCCGGTGGCGCAGGGTGGTGCCCTGGCGCTCCACCTCCACGAGGCCTGCAGCGGCCAGGGTGGCCAGGTGATGGCTGAGGGTGGAGGCGGGGATGCCTAGGGCCTCCTGGAGCTGGCCAACGGGCGTGCCCTCCACGGGCCCCTGCACCACCCGGCGCAGGATGGCCAATCGGGCCGGGTGCCCCAGGGCCTTCAGGCGCTCGGCGTGGGCGTTCAGGATCGGATCCATCGGGCCTCCCAAACGATGATTCTAGGAATATCGAAACAATCGACAAGGCTCTATTTCGACCTTCATGGAAAAGGCCCCCGGAATGCCGGGGGCCTTGGACCGGATTGGGGACGAAGCTCAGTGGCAGCCGCAGTCCTCGCCGCCTCCGCAGCATTCGCCTTCGCCCGTTTCGCAGGCGCAGTTGCCGCCGCAGCAGCCTTCCTCGTCGGGGCCATGGCCGCCCACCAGGTAGTGCTGGGCCATGTCCACCAGGGTGTTGTGGGGAGCCATCTTCACCCGCAGGGCCAGGTTCACGGCCTTGATCATGTCCTCCTTGGCCACGCCCATCTGGTGCAGGCGGTGGTGGTGGGTCTGGAAGGCTTCTTCGCAGTTGCCGGCCATGGCGGCGCCCAGGGCGATGAGCTCGGCCACCTCCGGGGTGATGAGGGTGGCGGCGGGGGTCTCGGACGGGGTGCTCATGGGGCCTCCTGGTCCTTCAGGGTACTGGCCTGGAAGGGTGACCGAAGACGCAATTTCGGACCCGAACCTCTTAGGCCTCGTAAGATGAGGGTTCATAGGATGGCCCCATGCGCTACGCCGGCGAACTCGCCTCCCTGCTCACTGCCTTCTGCTGGTCCACCAACTCGGTGCTCTTCAGCCTCGCGGGCCAGCGGGTGGGCAGCCCCACGGTGAACATCACCCGCCTGGCCTGGGCGCTGCTGGCCATGGTGCTGCTGCACGTTCTGGTGCTGGGCTCGCCCTTCCCGGTGGGGGCCGAGCCCTGGCGCTTCGGCTGGCTGGGCATCTCGGGTCTCATCGGCTTCGCCCTCGGCGATGCGGTGCTCTTCGAGGCCTTCGTGCGCCTGGGGCCGCGCCTGGCGATGCTCATCATGACCCTCTGGCCCGTCTTCGCCACGGTGCTGGCCTGGGCCTTCCTGGGCGAGCGCCTTTCGGCCGGGCGTTTGGCCGCCATGGGCGCGGCCCTGGGGGGCATCGCCTGGGTGGTGGCGGACAAGGCCAGCAAGGCCGATGGGGTGAGCCGCAAGCATCTGGCCGGGGGCGTGCTGCTGGCCCTGGGCGGCGCGGTGGGGCAGGCCACGGGCTTCCTCTTCTCCCGCTTCGGGCTGGAAGGCGGCTTCCATCCCATCAGCGCCAACCTGGTGCGGGTGAGCGCCGGGATCCTGGCCCTGGGCCTGTGGATGGCCCTGCGCCGGGAGCTGGTGCCCAACTTCGCCAAGCTGAAGGACCGCAAGGCCGCCTTGATGATCGCCATCGGAGCCGCCGCGGGGCCTGTCACCGGCGTGGTGCTGAGCCTCTACGCCCAGACCCGTGCGCCCCAGGGCGTGGCCGCCACCCTCATGTCCCTCTCGCCCGTCATCCTGCTGCCCGTTTCCGCCTGGCTCTACCAGGAAAAGATCACTTGGCGCGCCGTGGGCGGCACGGCCCTCACCCTGGCGGGGGTCGCGGGGCTCTTCCTGGCGGCATGAAGGGCCCGTGATGGAGGTCACAGCGCTCATCGAGAGAGAGAGAGAATGGCGCCTAAAGAATCCACACATTCCTGGAGGCCCCATGAAGCGCCGTGTCTTCCTTGGATCCCTGTTGGCCCTGGCCGCCCTTGCGATGACCCGGCCCCTTTGGGCTTGCCAGGGTTACTGCCCACCCCATCCCAGTGGTGGAACCTTCCAGGGATGCGTCTATACACCAAGTACGGGTGCTCTGACGTGTCTCTACAGCAATGGAGAGATTTTTGAGGGAGCTGTTGGCGGGAAGGGTGAAGTTATCGTTCAGGAAGAAAGACGGGACTAGTGAGAGAGCGTGGTCAAAGCGATGCGCGTTGAATTGAGTGTTTTACCTGTTCTTGCGTTCCTGTGGGCGGTGTCTCCATTCCTGATGGCCAAGGAACCGCCCCACCAGGCCTACCGGATTTCCCAGGAAGGCCGGTATGTCGTGGTTCAGGATGGCAATTGTGCCTTCATTCCCGAAGGTGCAACGGTGATGAGCCACGGTTCTCCGGGCTGGGTGGATGCCTGGCAGGACACGGAGGGCCGCATCACCCTGGTGGCGCACCAGCGGGTATGGCGCAGCAACCGCAAGGGCAGCGGCTGGTCGGAGGACATGGCCCTTTCGGCCCAGGCTCCCTCCGGGTGGTCCCCGGTGCTGGAAACCAAGTTCCGGGAAGGCGCCCTCTGGCGCCAGACCTACAGCAGGGGCAACCTCATCGAGCGGTTCGATTCTCGGAGGAAGGCCTGGGTCAGCGTGCTGGTGGCACCGGATCGGTTTGCGGATTTCGAGGTGCTTCCGGGTGGTGATGTGCTGCTGATCGGTACCCCCAAGGCCCTGGCCCAGGTCCATGCTCCGGGCTCCAGGGAACCGTTGCGGGTCTTCCCCTACCCGGAGCTGGAGGTACCCAAGGAAGCACGGGAAGAGGTTTCCTGGTGGAAATCGGTGCGCACCTACGGCAGTGAAGGCCGGGTGCTCATCTATGCGCCCCGGCCGGGGCTGCTGATGCTGCTGGATGCCATCACGGGTGCCCTCCGGACCCTGAATACCCCCTGGAAGGCCATGGATCCAGAGCAGTTCAGGAAGCGCTGCCAGGCCAACCCGCCCAAGCAGGTGCTCAACCTGTCCGATCTGCCGGGGGCGGGTTGTTTCCAGTTCATCCCCCTGCGGCCGGGCCAGGTGGGGCTCGCGTGGTTCCTGCGTCCCTACGCTCTGGAAAAGATCTCTTTTCGTCCTGATGGCATTCCCACTGTGCTGCCCCGGAAAATCTACCCGGAGGATGCGTCCGGAGCGGTGCATACGGCGATCCTGGATCTGGAAACGGGCACCCTCCGCCAGGAACGCACGCATTCCGATCTGGCCTACCCGGTGTGGATGTTCTCCGAGGATCAGGTGGTGCCTCTGACGGAACTGCTGCAGGGGCTGAAGCTCCAGGCTGTCCCGGCGCCCAAGCCGCCGGAGTCCGAGCCCCGGTGAGAAGGCCTCAGTCCAGGGCCGCCACCCCGGTTTCCCTCAGGGTGGCGGCCTGCTGGTAGGCGGCCAGGGCGGCGGTGCGCACGCGCTGGTAGCTGTTCTCCGTGACCTTGGACGCAAAGCTGAGGGTGGCCACCACCACCCAGCCTTCGCCGCTGGGGTGGGGCTGGGGCGCGGCGATCTGCACCTGGGGCGGCAGGATAGCGCTGGAGCTGTCCTCCCGCAGCTGGTTGCCCAGACGGTCGCACCAGGCCTGGAGGCGGGGCAGGATGGCCAAGCCTTCGGCCTCGTCCGCCACGGCGACCCGGCCGTAGAGGGTGAAGAAGAGACGCAGTTGGGGCAGGTCGAAGGCGCTGTTCAGGAACCCGGCCATGGTGGCGATCTGCTGGAAATCCTGGCGGATCTGCTGGAGTTTGGCGCTGGGTTGGGCGGGACCGCGGGGCTGGGCCATTCGAGGATGATCCCACCTTGTTGGGCAGGTGAGGGCGTGTTTCCCTGGAGGCCAACCCAGCCCCGGGTGTCGGGAAGCCGGTGACGCCTTCGGGCCATTCCGGCGCTGCCCCGCAACGGTGAGCGCCTTCCATCGTGGAAGCGGTCTGGCCGGGACCACGGGGCCGCTGGCCCTGGAAGGTTCCGGGATCCCCCAGCGCGCGAGTCCGGAGACCGGCCCGGGGCCATCCATCCGCCGAGGGAGCGGAGAAGGAGCCTGCATGAACATCCCAACCTTGCCGGTGCTGCGCCCGGAGGACCGCGTTCCCCTCCAGGCCCACCTGGACGATCTCACCAAGCCGACGGGAAGCCTGGGCCGCCTGGAGCGCCTGGGCCTGCAGCTGGCCTGGATCGCGGGGACGCCGAAACCGGCTGATCCCGAAGCCTGGATCCTCACCTTCGGCGGCGACCATGGGGTGGCGGCCCAGGGCGTGAGCGCCTTCCCGCAGGAGGTCACGCCCCAGATGGTGGCCAACATGGCTGCGGGGGGCGCGGCCATCTGCGCCCTGTGCCGGGCCAACCGGATCACGCACCGGATCATCGATGTGGGCGTGGCCGTGCCCTGCTCCTTCCCGGGGGTGGTTCAGCGCAATGTGGTGCGGGGCACGGGGGACGTGGCGGCCGGCCCCGCGATGACCCGGGCCCAGGCGGAGGCCTGCCTGCAGGCGGGGATCGATACGGTGGCGGAGCTTCCGAAGCGCCCCTTCGCCCTGATGGGCCTAGGGGAGATGGGGATTGCCAATTCCACCATCGCGGCCCTGCTGGCCTGCGCGTTTGCGGGGTTGACCCCCGAGGAGGCTGTGGGGCCGGGCACGGGCATCCACCGCGAAGTCCTGGCCCACAAGGTGGCGGTGGTGCGCCAGGCCCTTGAGCGCCACCGGCCCGATCCCAAGGATCCCCTCGGCGTGCTGGCCAGCCTGGGCGGCGCGGAGTTCGGCGCCATGGCCGGGGCCATGCTGGCGGGGGCCGCCCGGGGCTGGGCGGTGATCGTGGATGGCTACATTGCGGGCGCCGCGGCCCTGGTGGCCCTGGCCCTGGAACCGCGCCTCAGGGACTTCCTGGTGTGGAGCCACCGCAGCGCCGAGCCCGGCGCCTCCCGCCTGCTGGAGCGCCTGGACATCGAGCCCGTGCTGGATCTGGAGCTTCGCCTGGGTGAAGGCACGGGCGCGGCCCTGGCGGTGCCGATCCTGCGCAGCGCCTGCGCGGTGATGCGCGAGATGGCCACCTTCAGCGCTGCCGGAGTGGCGAACGCGGACGTGTAGATGGCCTCCGGGCCCTCTGGAGCACCTTCGATCGGTGTTCCGGAGGGCCCGGGGGCGGCCTCGGGAGGCGGCCTCAGCCCTTGAGGCCGATCTTCTCCCGGATCTGGGCTTCCACTTCGTCGGCCAGTTCCGGGTTGTCCGCCAGGAGCTTCTTCACGTTCTCGGCGCCCTGGCCCAGGCGGCTGTCCTTGTAGGAGAACCAGGAGCCGCTCTTCTGGATGATCTCCAGCTGGGTGCCCAGTTCCACCAGTTCGGACAGGCGGCTGATGCCTTCGCCGTACATGATGTCGAAGGTGGCGATCTTGAGGGGCGGGGCCACCTTGTTCTTCACCACCTTGACCTTGGTCTTCTTGCCGATGACCGAGCTGTCCTCGTCCTTGGCGGCCACAAGGGGATCGCCCGTGTTGCCCTTGATGCTCTGGATGCTGCGGACGTCCAGGCGCACCGAGGCGTAGAACTTCAGGGCGTTGCCGCCGGTGGTGGTTTCGGGGTTGCCGAACATCACGCCGATCTTCATGCGGATCTGGTTGATGAAGATCACGCAGGTGTTGGTGCGGCTGATACCGGAGGTCATCTTGCGCAGGGCCTGGCTCATGAGGCGGGCCTGGAGGCCCACCTGCATCTCGCCCATCTCGCCGTCGATTTCCGCCTTGGGCACCAGGGCGGCTACGGAGTCGATGACGATGATGTCCAGGGCGCCGCTGCGCACCAGCTGGTCGGCGATCTCAAGGGCCTGCTCACCGCTGTCCGGCTGGCTGATGAAGAGGTTCTCGATGTCCACGCCCAGTTTCTTGGCGTACTCGGGATCCAGGGCGTGCTCGGCATCCACGTAGGCGGCGAGGCCGCCGGCCTTCTGGGCCTGGGCCACGGCGTGGAGGGCCAGGGTGGTCTTGCCGCTGCTTTCGGGCCCGTAGATTTCCACCACGCGGCCCTTGGGCAGGCCGCCCACGCCCAGGGCGGCATCCAGGCTGATGGAGCCCGTGGAGATCACTTCGATCCCCTCGGCATTCATGTGGTCGCCCAGCTTCATGATGGCGCCCTTGCCGAAGGCCCGTTCAATCTCGGACAGGGTGCGGTTGAGGACTTTCAGGCGATCGTCTTGCTCAGGGGCGGCCATGGGTGACTCCGTGCGGGATGGATCCAGGATGGGACAAAAAGCGAAAAAAACAAGAAAAAGTTGGACCGGGACCGTCACCAGGATGGCAGAGCCCCCGGGGATCCGGATTACACCCTGGACCGGGGGGGCCGATAGGTTAGGGTCCGGAATCCCATGCATGCCCTCCTCTCCCAACATCTGGCTCGGTTGCGGGCCGAAGGCTCCCTGCCGCAGGGCGCTGCCTGGGATGCCTTCCTGCAGGAGGTGGACGAGGCATTCTCCCGGTGCCGTCCGCCGGGGGAGCTTGCCCGGTACGAAGCCATGGTCACCCACCTGCGGGAGGTGCTGTTCCAGATCGATCGGGAAGGCCGGTGGGCCTACCTCAACCCTGCCTGGACCGAGCTGACGGGTTTCGAGGTCGCGGAGAGCCTGGGCCGCCCGTTCCTGGACCATCTGCCGGACACCGACAAGGGGCGCTACCTGAACCTGCTCACCTGGGCCATGGAAACGGGCCAGGACACCCTCCAGGGGGAATTCCTGTTCCGCACGGCTTCGGGCGGGGAACGCTGGGTGGAGATGTCGAACCGCATCACCCAGGATGCGGAGGGCCGCGTGCTGGGGGTTTCCGGGACCCTCATCGACATCACGGAGCGCAAGCGCAGCGAGGCGGTGCTGGCCACGGCCACTTCGCGGCTGGCAGCGCTGCTGGAGAACATGCAGGCGGGCATCCTGGTGGAAACCGAACAGCGGGAGATCGCCCTCATCAACGAGACGTTCTGCCGGTTCTTCGAGGTGCCGGTCCCGGCGCACCTGCTGGCGGGAAGCGATGCGCGGGAACTGCTGGGCCTCTGTCTGCCTCATCTGGAGGATCCGGATGCGGTGAGCCGTCGGCTGGTGGAGGTCCTGTCCCAGGGGACGGCCGTTCTGGGGGCGGAGGTGCCCTTGCGGGATGGGCGGATCTTCGCCATCGACGTGGTGCCCATCCGTTCGGAAGAACGCTTCCATGGCCACTTCTGGCAGGTCCACGACATCACGGAGCGCAAGCGGGCGGAGCGCCAGCTCACCCTGGCCGCCATGAACCTGGAGATGAAGAACTGGGAGCTGGAGGAGGCCCGGGACGAAGCGTTGCGCCTGGCGGGGCTGAAGAGCGAGTTCCTGGCCAACATGAGCCACGAGATCCGCACCCCCATGAACGGCATCATCGGCATGTCGGACCTGCTGCTGGCCTCCCGCCTGGACGCCGAGCAGCGGGAATACGCGGGCACCCTGCAGTCCAGCGCCCAGACCCTGCTGCGCCTCATCAACGACATCCTGGATTTCTCCAAGATCGAGGCCGGGAAGCTGGAGCTGGAACGCATCCCGTTCGATCTGCAGGATCTGCTGGATGACCTGCTTTCCGTGCTGGGTGTCAAGGCCTACGACCGGGGGGTGGAACTGGGCGCCCGGGTGGCGGAAGGCACGCCCACCCGCTTTCTGGGCGATCCCGTGAGGCTGCGCCAGATCCTCACCAACCTCACGGATAATGCGTTGAAGTTCACGGAGAAGGGCCATGTCCTGATCCAGGTCGGGGCAGAGCC
>MWBB01000084.1 GCA_002068835.1 Acidobacteria bacterium ADurb.Bin340
CCCGCCGCTGATTTCGCCGGTGGCGCTGCTGAGCTGGTCCGCCGTGGCCGAAAGCTCCGTGGCCCCGGAGGCGTTGCGCTCGGAAATCTGGGCAATGGCGTGGATGTCCTCCCGCAGGCTCTGGATGGTCTGGTTCAAGCTCGAGGCGATGTGGGCCATCTCGTCGCGGCCTTCCACATCGCATTTCGCCGTCAGGTCCCCATGGTTCAAGGCGCTCATGGCATCTTCAATGCGCCCCGCTGCCCGGGCGACCTGGCCCCCGATCACCTGAACGAGGATGAATCCCACCACCATCGCCAGGATGAAAGCGCCCAGGATCACCCGTTGGCTCCGGGTTCCAGAGGTCCCCACGGCCGCCACCTCGGTTTCGGCGGCCGTGGACACCATTTCCTGGAGCTTCTCCAGGGCCTGGCGGGCCTCCCGCTGGATCTGGACATTGCCTTCCATCAGTTCAGGCGAGGCCTCCGGCGCCTTCAGGGCCTTGGCCTGCTCCAGCAGGGGTGCGAACCCCTCCAGGTAGGCCTTCATGGCGGCGCTGCCCTTGTCCACCAAGGGGCGCTCGTCAGGGCGCCAGGCCAAAGCGTCCATGTTCTTGAGGCTCTCCCGGGTGCGGTCCTCGTATTCCTTCAGCCGGTCCACCCGCTTGGCGAGGTAGCCCTCGTTCTTGGCCGCGGCGATCATCGAGACATGAACGGTGCGCAGAACGTTGGAATCGTTGAGCGCCCTGGAAATGACCCTGGCCTTGGCCTGGTCGGAACCGATCCCCACCGCCGAGGTGCTCCCCTGGGAGATCCCCATCCACCCCAGGATCCCCACCAATGCCAGCAGGCCCACCTGGATCACCAGGATCATCATGAACTTACGTCTAATGGATAGCCGGGCCAGGATATGGGCGAGGGACATGGGTGCCTCCGGGGCTGTCAGGAAAAGGGCGCTTCAGCTTTTCGGCTCCGGGGGAAGGTTCTCAAATCCTGACTAGACTGAAACCATGGCCCAACCCCTCCTCGACCTCCGATTCCTCACCTCGGCCAGCGCTGCGGGCCAACTGGGCGTGTGCCACGCCGAGGTGGCCTTCGTGGGGCGTTCCAATGTTGGAAAAAGCAGCCTTCTCAACGCCTTGGCCAACCAGAAGCAGTTGGCCCGGGTTTCCAAGACCCCCGGCCGAACGCGGCTCATCAATGTCTTCCTGACGGGGCCCGATCGCTGGGTGGTGGATCTTCCGGGCTATGGTTTCGCCGCAGGCCCGGCCTCCGAGCGGGCCGCCTGGCAGGCCATGATTGAAGGCTACCTGCGGGGACGCCGGACCCTCCGCATGGTTTTCGTGCTGGTGGATGCGGAGGTGGGCCCCACCAAGCTGGATCACCAGATGTTCGACTGGCTCCGGGAAACGGACCTGCCCTTCCGCATCGTGGCCACCAAGGCAGACCAGGTGAAGCCCAGCCGCCAATTGGCCCAGCGCCGGGATGTGGCGGCAGTCCTGGGCCTGCACCCCGGCGACATCGCCTGGGTCAGCAGCGCCAAGGGCACGGGAATCCAAGAATTGCGTAGAGAGATCGCAGATATCCTGGCCTGCTGAAGACCGCTGCACGTCTGTGGACGTATGGCCATTTTTCACATTTTTGGCCCAAAACCAGCGGTAGTCTGTGCCAGCCTATGGGATTGCCCATAAAACAGCTACGAAGGGCCCTGTTCGGCGCACACTTGGGGGGTCATGCTCGCCCAGGACCTCAACCCCGCGGCTCCCAGCCCCCTCTACCTGCAGCTCCAGCGGGTTCTGCGCACCTTGATCCAGCAGGGCACCTGGCAGCCGGGCATGCGCCTGCCGGCCGTGCCCGATCTTTCCGAACGGTACGGAGTCCATCGGCTGACCGTGCTGAAAGCCCTGGCGGGACTCAAGCGGACCGGTTGGGTCCAGACCGTGAAGGGACTGGGGACCTTCGTGTCCGAGCGCCTGCCCCAGACCCCCGCCTTCCAGGATGAGGGCCCCTTCCCCTTCGAAGGCTCGGCCCTGCGGGTGCGGGAGGACGCCCTGGGCCCCTGGCTGGGGGAGACCCTGGAGCGGGCCCAGAACCGCGAGCTGATCAGCTTCTCCGCCGGTTTCCCACCTTCGGACCTCCTCCCCGGCGAAGCCCTGCGCCGCCTCTACGCCCGCACCATGAGGGATCTGGGCCCGGAAGCCTGGGCCTACGCAGCCCCGGCGGGCCATCCTCCCTTCCTGAAGGCCGTCACCGATTGGCTGGCTTCGGAAGGGGAACCCCTGCTGCCGGACTGGGGGCTGCGAGCCATCCCGGGCGCCCAGTCGGGTCTGGCCCTGGCGGTGGAGGCCTTCACCGTTCCCGGGGACCGGGTGCTGGTGGAGAGCCCCTGCTACGTGGGCACCCTGGCCCTGCTGAAGGCCCTGGGCCGCGAGGCGGTGCCCGTGCCCGTGGACCGCAACGGCCTCAACCCCGAGCGGCTCGCGTCGGCACTGTCCAAGGGCGACGCCAAACTCATCATCCTGGTGGCCTCCTTCCACAACCCCACGGGCATGACCCTCAGCCTGGCCCGGCGGGAGCGCGTGCTGGCCCTCACCCGGGCCCACGGCGTGCCCCTGGTGGAGGATGACACCTACGCGGACCTGCGCTTTTCCGGCAAGCCCGTGCCCTCCTTCCGGATGCTGGAGGGCGCCGACCATGTCATCCATGTGGGCAGCTTCTCCAAATCCCTGGCGGCGGGCCTGCGACTGGGCTACGTGGTGGCCCGAGAGGGGCTCCTGGACCGCATGACGCCGCTCCAGGAGGTCCACAGCATCGCCCTGCCCACCCTCTCCCAGGCGGTGGTGGCCCAGTTCCTGGATTCCGGCGCCTTCCGCCGCCACGTCACCCGGCTGCGCCGGGCCCTTCGGGAGCGCCGGGACGCCATGCTGGAGGCTCTCCATGCCCATTTCCCCCAGGGCACGGAGGTCACGGAACCCAAGGGCGGCATGCACCTCTGGGTCGTACTCCCGGAGGACCTTTCCAGCCTGGATCTGCTCCGGGCTGCCACCCGCCAGGGGCTGGGCTTCGCGCCGGGTCCTCTGTTCTTCGCCGATGGCCGGGGCACCAACTGCCTCCGGTTGAACTTTTCCACCCACACGCCGGGCGCCACGCGCTTGGCCATCGCACGACTGGGCAGCCTCATCCAGGCCCGCCCCGCCGCTGCCCTTTGACTTCAGGAGCTGCCATGAGTACCGCCTCCGCCTGCCGCTTCGATATCACCCTGGCCGAACCCAGGGTTTCCGACGAGGCCCGCGCCCAGAAGATGAAGGGCCTGAGCTTCGGCAAGATCTTCTCCGAGCACATGGTGGTGATCCCCTACCGGGAAGGCGAAGGCTGGGGCACCGCCCAGCTCAAGCCCTTCGGCCCCCTCAGCCTGAGCCCCGCCGCCAACGTGCTGCACTACGGCCAAGCCATCTTCGAGGGCCTCAAGGCCTACCGCCAGCCCGATGGCGGCGTGAAGACCTTCCGTATCCGTTCCAACGCCAAGCGCTTCAACGAAAGCGCGGCCCGCCTGGCCATGCCCGAACTCCCCGAGGATGTCTTCGTGCAGGCCGCCGAGCAGCTGATCCGGGTGGACCACGCCTGGGTTCCCGCCGGTCTCGATCCCGAGCGCCTCCACGACCAGAGCTACTACTTCCGCCCCTTCATGATCGGCCTGGGCGACTTCCTGGGCGTGAAGGCCGCCGAGGAGTATCTCTTCCTGCTCATCGGCGGCCCCGCCGGGAGCTACTTCCAGGGCGGCATCAAGCCCGTGACCATCTGGGTGGAAGAGGAATACGTCCGGGCGTCCCCGGGCGGCACCGGCCGCGCCAAGTGCGCCGGCAACTACGCCGCCTCCCTGCTGCCGGCCAAGACGGCCAAGCAGCGGGGGTGCGACCAGGTGCTCTACCTGGATGCCGTGCACCGCAAGTATCTGGAGGAGCTGGGCGGCATGAACGTGTTCCTGGTGCTCCAGGAGAACGGCCGCACCGTCATCGCCACCCCGGAGAAGTCCGGCACCATCCTGGAAGGCGTGACCCGGGACAGCCTCATCACGGTGGCCAAGGATCTGGGCTACGAGGTGGTGGAGCGGCGCATCTCCATCGACGATGTGGAGCAGGCCCACCGCGACGGCATCCTGAAGGAGGCCTTCGCCTGCGGCACCGCCGCCGTGATCAGCCCCATCGGCACCTTCATGAGCAAGCGGGGCAGCTGGACCCTCAACAACAACCAGGTGGGCGAAGTCGCCATGGGCCTTCGGGCCGCCCTCCTCGACATCCAGTACGGCATGGCTCCCGACACCCGCCAGTGGATGCACAACCTGCTGTAGGTCCGAGAACCGCCTGAACGCTGAAGGCCCGGCACACGCCGGGCCTTCAGCGTTCAGTTCCCCACGATCAGCGCGTACGGACAGCCTTCAGCGCCTTGGCGGTGGCCTCCAGCATCGCCTCCGGCCCCACGGGACGCCCGGTGGCCTGCTGCATCCAGAGGTCCGGCGTGAGGCGGCCCAGGCGCGTCATGCGCTCCACTTCCGCGCCCAGGTTGCCCTTGCCCTCCAGGTGCTCCTCCACCTGGTGGGCGATCATGTGGCCGATGGCGTAGTCGGGCAGGTAGAGGAAGCTGTGGATCATGTGGCTGTAGATGGCCAGCAGCACGCTGTCCTTCTGGCCCAACACCGGTGCGTAGTAGCGGTTCCAGACCTCCTTGGCGATGGAAAGAACGGCCTGCTTGAGCTGGACCGGGGTGGCCTGGGGATGGTCGTACATCCAGCGCCACACCTGCATGTCCACCAGCCCCACGCCGGCGATCTCGTAGGTGCTCCAGAAATCGTGGAGGGTGCCCCAGGCCCGCTCGGAAGCGGCGGCCTTGGGCAGCCCCAGCAGCTCCAGATCCCGGGCCTGGAACACGAAGGCCATGGCCTCGGTGAAGGCGGTGTTGGGCACGCCCTTCAGGAAGAAGTGGTCCATGCGGTTCAGGCTGAAGACCTGCTCCACGTTGTGCCCCATCTCGTGCACGGCGATGTTGAAGCCCTTGTAGTCCATGCCGCCCTGCCCCACGCGGGTGCGCAGGTGGGCGCTGTCGGAGCGGCGCTCGGCGCCCATGGCGTGACCGCTGCCCCGAGCCGGATCCACTTCGATCTTCGAGGCCAGGAAATCGGCCGTTTCCGGCGCGAAGCCCAGGTCCCGGAGCATCGTCGGCATCTCCGCCTTGTAGGCGGCGGCGGAAGGGAAGCGCTTGCGGGTGAGGGCATCCAGCTCTGCCTCGCTGTGGGCGGGCCGGGGCTTGAAGCCGCTGTACCAGAGGTCGAACGGTTCAAGAGGCCGCCCCAGGCGCTGGGAGGCCAGGGCCGCCACCTCCTTCACCAGGGGGCTGCCCACCACATCCTCCAGCATCTTGCGCACCCGGGCTTCGGGGAGCTGTCGGCCTTCCTCGAAGCTGCGGGCGATGTGGGTGGGCGCGTGGGGTGTGTAGCGGTCAAGCTTGCGCACCGCCTGGAAGGTCTTGAGCAGGATCTCGTAGCGGCGCAGCCCCTCGGGCGCAGCGGAGAGCACCCCAGGAACCGCGGGGAGTTCGTGGTCCTTCACGGCGCTTGCCGCCACCTGATTGGTGAAGGGGTTCCAGTCCGCCCGGGGATTATCGATGACGGAGGCCGGGATCTCCTGGGTGACGATGCGCTCCATGACCTTGGCCAGCATCCGCTGGCGTTCCAGCCCGCCCTCCTGGGCGTACTGGCTCTTCAGCTCGTCCCGCAGGTTCCAGTGGGAGAGCAGCCGCTTGCCCGCCGGAAAGGGACGCTGGCCCTTGGCATCCAGCAGGTGGTGGGCCCAGATGTTGTAGGAGGCGATGTAGCGGTCCGCCTCGCCCGCCGCTTCGGAAACCGCCTGGGCCGCCTCGGCAGGTATGCGCGTGGTGAAGCGGTCCACCAGGCGAGCCTCGGCCCAGTCCCGGCGCGTCCAGGTCTCGCCCTCCTTCAGCCGCTCCGCCAGGGTGCTCTGGCGGAAGTTCAGCAGCACCACAAAGGCCAGCTTGTTGGCAAAGAGGTCATCGTTCACATGGGCGCCGGGGTTCCACCCCGAGAGCAGTTCATCCGCCGGGAGCAGCGGCCCCAGGTCCAGATCCGTGTGCCAGCGGAGATCCCGGCCCAGTTCCAGCAGGTGGCCGTCCAGGCTTTCCAGCACGAAGGCCAGGCGATGGTAGAGGGCATCCAGAGCCTGGGCATCCCGGGCGAAGTGCTGCTTCACGAACGCCTCGAAGGTGGCCGGGCTGCCGTCCTTGGCGGTCCACAGGGCCGCTGCCTGGGCCATGCCCCGCTGGAGCCTGGCCTGATCCGGGGCCGAAAGCCCCGCACCCAGGTCGCGCGCCAGCTTCTGCTGGATCGGCGCCAGGGAACCCGCTGGCCGGGTGGATGGAACGGCCGGCAGTGATGCGCCCAGGACGAAGGAAAGGGCAAGCGCGGACAACCGCATGGAGGCCTCCGGGAAAGGCATCAAGGGTACTCCCGCCGCGGTTCTTCCCGAACAGCCTCTTGACGATGCGTCAGGATCGGATGAGGCGGTTCCGGAAGCGGAGATCCTCACCCAGGATGTGGTGCGCGAACCAGTCCTGCACCAGGGAGAGCACCTCTTCGGCCTGCACGCCCTCCGGGTTGTCGACATAGCGCCGATGGATGGCGTTCACCTGATCCCGGAAGTGCTGGTGCGATGCGCGATGGGCCTCCAGATCCGCATAGCCCGCCTGCGCCATGACACGTTCTTCTGAATCGAAATGCATGAAGGTGTAGTCCACCAGGAACGCGATGCGGTCCTGCATGCCGACCGCATCCCCCTGCTGCAGGGCCAAACCGAACTCCTCGACCATCTGGAAGAAGATGTGGTGATAGGCATCCACCAACGCATGCCCGGTGCTGTATTTCTCGGTCCACTCGACGAATTCCATCCCGGGGCTCCTCCGGAGGTGTCCCACAGGCTAGCCCCAATGAGCGCTGGGGGGAAACCTATCCAAGCAGCTCCAGAACCTTCGCCAGCCGGGCCTCCTTTTCGGCAGCCTGCTGGCGCTGGGTTTCCACGGCCTCGGCCGGAGCCTTGGCCAGGAAGCTTTCGTTGGAGAGGCGGCTGCGGAGGCCTTCCAGCTCCTTGTGGAGCTTGTCCCGTTCCTTCTCCAGCTTCGCCCGTTCGGCAGCGGGATCCTTGAGGCCCGCCAGTTCCAGGGCCACGGCCCCGCTGGCCACCACGGCCACAGCGCGGGTGGGCCCGGCCAGATCGGCCTCCGTGAACGTGAGGCTCTCCAGCTTGGCCAGGGACTTCAGGGTTTCCGCGAAGACCGACAGGGCCGACAAAGAGCAGAAGGCCGGCACCCGCTTGCCCTCGTCCACGCCGTTGTCCTTCTTCAGGCGGCGGAAGGTGCTGAGGGCCTCCTGCAGCAGGGGCACCAGGGTGGTATCGCCCCCTTCGGCCTTCAGCATCGGGTGGTCCAGGGGCCAGCTGCGGGCCGCCAGCAGCTCGGGCTCGCCCTGGGCCAGCCGCCCCGCCATCACGGCTTCGTGGATCTCCTCGGTGAGGAAGGGAACGAAGGGGTGCAGGGACCGCAGCAGGATGTCCAGGAAGTGCAGGATGGCGGCCTTCTGGCGGGGCGTCCCGGTCTGGAGCTGCACCTTGGCCAGCTCGATGTAGGTGGCGCAGAAATCATCCCAGACCAGGTGGTAGAGAACCTCCGCCGCCTCGTGGAAGCGGAAGGCCTCGATGGCCTCCGTCACGCGCGTGAGGTCCTCCTTGAGGCGCCGCGCCATCCAGAACTCTGCCTCGCCCAGTTCCGGTTCCAGGGCCAGGGTCACTTCGTCCGTGAGGCTCATCTGCACGAAGCGGGCGGCGTTCCAGAGCTTGTTGCAGAAGTTCCGGCTGTCCTGGAGGCGGCTGTCGGAGAGGCTGATGTCCGTTCCGGGGGCGGCCATGATGGCCAGGCTGAAGCGCAGGGCGTCGGTGCCGAACTCCTCCATGGTGCCCACGGGATCGATCACGTTGCCCTTGGTCTTGGACATCTTCTGTCCGTGGGCATCCCGCACCAGGCTGTTGAAGTACACGCGCCGGAAGGGCACCTCGTCCATCTGGGTGAGGCCCGCCATCACCATCCGGGCCACCCAGAAGAAGAGGATGTCGTAGCCCGTGATGAGCACATCCGTGGGGTAGTAGCGCTTCAGGTCCTCGGTCCGGTCCGGCCAGCCGAACACGCTGAAGGGCCAGAGGGCGGAGGAGAACCAGGTGTCCAGGGTGTCGGGATCCTGGTCCAGGTCGGGGTGGGCGCAGTGGTGGCAGTGGGCCGGCGCCTCCATCTCCACGTGCACGCCGCCGCAGTTGGGGCAGGTCCAGGCGGGCACTCGGTGGCCCCAAACGAGCTGGCGGCTGATGCACCAGTCCTGGATGTTGGTGAGCCAGTGCTCCCATACCGTTTCCCAGTGCTCGGGGGTGAACTGGATGCGGTCATTGCGCACCGCCTCCAGGGCGGCGGCGGCGGCTTCCTTCACATCCATGAACCACTGGGTGGAAACCAGGGGCTCCAGCACAGCGCCCGTGCGGTCGGAGACGGAAACCTGGTGGGTGTAGTCCTCGATCTTCTCCAGCAGGCCCTGTTCCTCCAGGTCCGCCACCACGGCCTTGCGGCACTCGAAGCGGTCCATGCCCGCGTACTTGTCCCCAGCCTCCAGGGTCATCTTGGCGTCGAAGCCGATGACGGTGATGGAGGGCAGGCCCAGGCGCTTGCCGGCCTCGTGGTCGTTGGGATCGTGGGCGGGAGTGAGCTTCACGCAGCCGGTGCCGAACGCGGGATCCACGAAGGGATCGGCCACCACGGGGATGTGGCGGTTCGTGAGGGGCAGCACCACCTTGCGGCCCAGCAGGTGCTTGTAGCGCTCGTCCTCGGGATGCACGGCCACGCCCGTATCGCCCAGCATCGTTTCGGGGCGGGTGGTGGCCACCACCACGAAGCCCGTGCCATCCGCCAGCGGGTAGCGCAGGTGCCAGAGCTTGCCCTGCTTCTCGACGTACTTCACTTCCAGGTCGCTGAGGGCCGTCTGGCTGGCGGGATCCCACTGGATCATGCGGGGCCCGCGGTAGATGAGGCCCTTGCGGTAGGCCTCCACGAACACCTTGCGCACGGCCTTGTTCAGGTCCGGATCCATGGTGAAGCGCTTGCGGGTCCAGTCCACGCTGGCGCCCATGCGGCGCAGCTGGTTCTCGATGGCCCCCTGGTTCTGCTCCTTCCAGCTCCAGAGCTTCTCCAGGAACTGCTCCCGGGTCAGGTCGTGACGGGTCTGGCCCGTTTCGGCCTTGAGCTGGCGCTCCACCACCATCTGGGTGGCGATGCCCGCGTGGTCCACGCCCGGCACCCACAGGGCATCGAAGCCCTGGGCCCGCTTGAAGCGGGTCAGAACGTCGTGGAGGGTGAACACCAGGGCATGGCCCATGTGCAGGTTGCCCGTGATGTTGGGCGGCGGAATCACGATGGACCAGGGCGTTTTGCCGCTGGCGGGCTTCGCCTCGAAGACGCCGGAGCGCTCCCAGGTCTCGTACCAGCGCGTCTGCGCGGTGCGGAAGTCGAAGGCCTTGTCCATTTCGCGCATGGGCATCCCGGATCCGTGGCGCCGCCCCGGAACAGGAACGGCGAATCTCCCAGTCTACCGGCCGGACTTCAAGGCTTCCACGCACGGTCCCAGAATGGAGGGCCATCCCCGGAGTTCCCATGCGCCTGCCTGCCCTTCCGGCCGCGGCCCTGCTGGCTGCAGCCGCCTTCCCC
>MWBB01000085.1 GCA_002068835.1 Acidobacteria bacterium ADurb.Bin340
GTGGTGATGCGCGAGAACCTGGAGTACTTCGCGGAGCGGGGCCTCACGGTACCGGTGCTGCTCGGGGGCGCGGCCCTCACGCGCGACTACGTGTCCCAGACCTGTGTGCCCGCCTATCCGGCGCCCGTGCTCTACGCGGAGGACGCCTTCGAAGGCCTGCGCCACCTGGAGGCCCTGCGGAGCGGTGAGGTGCCTACGGTTCTGGGAGAGGCGGAAGGTGGCATCACCATCCTCCGGCGCGGCGAGGCCGGCCTGCCCCTCACCCCGACAGGCCGCAGCAGCTGGGTGCGTCCGGCGGAGCGCATCCCCGATCCGCCCTTCTGGGGCGTGCGGGAGGTGGACCTGGGTCTGGAGGACCTCTTCGCCCACCTGGACACCTTCGTGGTGCTGCGGAACCGTTGGTCCTTCACCCAGGGCGCCCTCACCGATGAGGCCTTCGAGGCGGTGCTGCGGACGGAGGCGGAACCGCGTCTGGAGGCCTGGAAGGCCCGGCTCCGGGCCGAGGCCCTGATCGCTCCCCGAGCCCACTGCGGCTACTTCCCCGTGCGGGCCGAAGGCGACGGGCTGGCGATCTACGATCCGGATCGCCGCACCCTGCGGGCCACCCTGCGCCTGCCCCGCCAGGCCACCGGGCGGCGCCTCTGCATCGCCGACTTCTTCACCGAGGGCCGCTGGGATGTGCTGGGTGTGCTGGGGGTGACCCTGGGGGAGGCGGCCGCCGAGACGGCCGCGGGCCTCTACCGGGCAGACCGCTATGGGGACTACTTCCTCTTCCACGGCCTGGCCACGGAACTGACGGAAGCCGGTGCCGAAGCGGTCCACGCGCGAATGCGGCGCGACCTGGGCATCCACCACCGGGACGCGGCCCAGCTCCGCCAGCTCTTCGCCCAGGGCTACCAGGGCAGCCGCTACGCCTTCGGCTACCCCGCCTGTCCCGACCTCGAAGGGAACCGCACCCTGCTGGACCTCCTGGAGGGCTCCACCCTGGGCGTGGAACTTACCGAAACCTTCCAGATGGTTCCAGAGTTCACCACCACCGCCCTGGTGCTCCACCACCCCCAGGCACGCTATTTCGCGGTGTAGGAAGATGCATCACCACGGAGACACGGAGGACACTGAGATAAAAAAGAAAAAGTAAAAAAGAACATTTTGTTCATTTTCAGCTTTTCTCAGTGTTCTCCGTGTCTCCGTGGTGAATGTCTTTTCATTTTTGTTCCAGAATCCATGCTTCGAGGCGCTGACGGTACCGTTCGGGTTCGCCCAGGTCCTCCGGGGCCAATCGGAGGAGGCCGGCGTCCCGGCAGGTGAAGAGGAGCATGGCGCCCCGGGCGCTGCGGGGCAGGGGGCGTTTGGTGTCACAGGGGGATGCGGAGGTCCGTTGGGCCTCCGCCGGATGTGCCATAACCATGGAGCAGGCCTCCCGGCGGGATGCCTTCCTAAACATAGGCAACGAAAGGGCTCTGACCATGCCTCGCATTTTCCAGACCGCGGTTCCCCCCCTCTTTCCCCGTGATGGCGCGGTCCGCGTCCTTTTGCTGGGGGAGGCTCCGGGGCCTCGGGGGGCGGACCAGAGCGGCATCCCCTTCTGGGGGGATCGGGCGGGGCGTCCCGTCTATCGGGCCCTGGTTGCGGCGGGCCTGGCACGGGTACCGGAAGCGGCCTGGTTGGAGTGGGATGGCGCCCGCTTCCGGGAGGAGGGGCTGCGCCCCGAGGTGCGGGAGGTGGCCCTCAGCAATGCGTTCCCCAGCTGCCCCACCTCCGATGGGGAGCATTTCCGGGCTCCCACGGACGCGGAGCTCCGCAGCGAAGCCAACCAGGCACGGCTTCGGGCGGAGTTGGCCCAGGCGGCGGAACGCTGTCCCGGCACCCTGCGGGTGCTGACCCTGGGCCGTCGGGCGGCCTGGCTGCTGGAGCGTCTGGAGGGGGGACCGGCCTTCGAACTGCACGCCCTGCCGCACCCCTCCGCCCAGGGCCTCCTCCAGGCGGCCCCCGGCAAGGGCAAGGGGCTGAAACTGGCGGACCTGGAAGCGGAATGGGAGATCCGGCTCCGGGAACTTGTGGCATCCGCCTGAGGAAAAAGGCTTGGTGCGCCAGGAGATCGGTGATCTTCTGGAGGATGGTCCAGCGTTCCGATGAACGCCAGGCGAGGAGGCACCATGGCCCGATTGAACCGTTCGTGGAAGGTGGAGGGCGAGGGTGCGGCCCTGGCCGCCGAATTGCACCGGGTGCTGGAGGTGAGCCACCGCCAGGCCAAGGGGCTCATCGACGCGGGATGCGTGAAGGTGGCGGGCAAGGAGGCCCAGAGCTACGGCCTGCGCCTGGAGCCCGGCACGGAGGTCTGCGTGGCCTACGATCCGGAGCGGGCCTACAAGGAGATGCCCCGGCCCCGCACAGGCTCGGACGCACCGCCTTTCCAGGTGCTGCTGGAGGATCGCCATCTGCTCTTCGTGGACAAGCCTGCGGGCCTGCTCACGGTGCCCGCGGAGAAGAGCCGTGAGGCTTGCCTGGCCGATGCCATCGCGGATCACTACCGGCGCCGTGGCTTCAAGCGCTACCCCCTCTACATCGTCCACCGCCTGGACCGCTGGACCTCCGGCGTGCTGGTCTTCGCCAAGACCCCGGAGGCCCTCCACGGCCTGAAGAAGCTCTTCGAGGACCACAAGCTTCAGCGCACCTACCGGGCCATCCTGGTGGGCGAACTGCCGGAGAACAGCGGCACCCTGCTGGGCCGGGTGGTGGAGCGCCACGCGGGCGGCCCCATGAAGGTGGTGCGCCACGACCGCGATGACAAGGGTTCCAAGTCCGCCATCACCCACTACCGGGTGCTGGAGCGCCTGCCGGGCCACACCGTGGTGGAGGTGAAGCTGGAGACGGGTCGCCGCAACCAGATCCGCGTGCAGTTCGCGGACCGGGGCTTCCCCCTGCTGGGCGATATCGTCTACGGCCAAGCCAGCCCCCTCATCGACCGCCAGGCCCTCCACGCTGAGCGCCTGGCCTTCAAGCATCCCGTGGGCGACGACGTGATGATCGGCGCCGACAGCAAGCTTCCGGCGGACTTCGAATCGGCCCTCAAGGCCCTGCGTACCCAGCGCCGCCTCGTGCGGGCCGAATCGGGCCAGCAGGGCGAGGAAGGCATCTACAAACCCAAGGAGCGCCGCGACCGCAAGTTCGTTCGGGTGGAGCGGGCCAAGTACTACGCCGAGAAGGAGGCCGAGCGCGAGGGGCGGGCTCCGGCCCGAAGGCCTGAGCGGGAGGCCCCTCGAGGGGAGCGCCCGGAACGCAGGGATGAACGCCCCGAACGCGCTCAGCGTCCGGACCGGGAATCCCGGCCTCGCAGGGCCGAGGGCTCCGAGCGCGAAGGGCGGCCCCAGGTCCGCCGTCCGGAGCGCTCCGACCGTTCACCGCGTCCGGAGCGCGACAACCGTCCCCGTCGCGCGGAAGGCTCGGAGCGGCCGAATCGGGACGGGGCCCGTCCCCGCGCCGAAGGGCGGCCTCGCACCGAGGATCGTCCGCGGACCGGGGCTCGCCCTCCGGCGCGTCCCGGCGCCCGGTCCGGCGCACAGTCCGGTGCCCGGCCCGACGGAGGCCGGCCGGGATCCGGCAAACCGACGACTTCCGGCACCTCCCGTCCCAAGCGGAATGCCTCCGGTCCCGCCAAGCCGCGTCCGAAGCGCTAGGGAGGCAGACCCATGACCTTCCGGCAACCTCCCCTGGCGGGCCGCTTGGCCTTCGTGACGGGCTCCAGCCGCGGCATCGGCCGGGCCATCGCCCTGGAACTGGCAGAGTGGGGCGCGGATGTGGTGGTGCATGCGCTGGGCACCCTGGACCTCGCGGAGCAGGTGGCGGCGGAGATCCGCGCCAAGGGACGCCGCTCCCTGGCGCTGACCGCCGACATTCGCCGCAAGGAGGACCTGGATGCCGCCGCCGCCCGGGTGAAGGCGGAGCTGGGCACCGTGGACATCCTGGTGAACAACGCGGGCACCCGGAAGGATGGCCACTTCATCCTCATGGGGCAGCCCTCCTTCGATGCGGTGATGGACACCAACTTCAAGGGCACTGTGCTGGCCACCCAGGCATTCGTTCGGGGCATGATGGCCCAGCGTTGGGGCCGCGTGGTGAACGTGGTGAGCCCCAGCGCCTTCGTGGGCATGGCGGGGCAGACGAACTACAGCGCCAGCAAGGCCGCTGTGATGGGGTTGACCCGGAGCCTGGCCCGGGAGCTGGCCCCCTTCGGGGTGCTGGTGAATGCAGTGAATCCGGGCCTCATCGCCACGGAGCTCACGGCCGATCTCTCCGAGGACGCGAAGCAGGGGCTCCTGGCGCCCACCATCCTCAAGCGCGAAGGCCAGGCCGAGGAGGTGGCGCCGGTGGTGGCCTTCCTGGCCAGTCCCTGGGCCAGCTACATGAGCGGCCAGGTGCTCAACGTGGACGGCGGGCTCTGCCTATAGCTGGGACGCCCGCAGGGTGTTCTGCATCAGGCCTGCGATGGTGAGGGGGCCCACGCCTCCGGGAACGGGGGTGATGGCGCCAGCCACCTCGAGGGCTTCGCCGTAGCGCACGTCGCCGCAGAGCACGCCGCCCTTGGTCTTGAGGGTTTCCAGCTTCCGGGGCTCCGCGGCGAAGATCCGCTCGCCCAGCGCCACGTCCTCCACCCGATTGATGCCCACATCCACCACCACGGCGCCGGGCTTGATCCAGGAGCCTTCCACCAGGCCCGGCCGGCCCACGGCGGCCACCAGCAGGTCCGCTTCGCGGCACAGGCCCGGCAGGTCCACGGTGCGGCTATGGGCGATGGTGACCGTGGCGTGTTCCTCCAGCAGCAGCAGGGCCATGGGCTTGCCCACGATCTCACTACGGCCCAGCACCACGGCCCGGGTGCCCTTCAGGGGCACGCCGTAGGCCTTGAGCATGTGCATGACGGCGCTGGGGGTGCAGGGCCGATGGCCCGGCAGGCCCTCCAGGAGCAGCCCCTGGTTCACAGGATGGAAGCCGTCCACGTCCTTGGCGGGGGCGATGCGGTGCAGGGCGGCCTTGGCATCCAGCCCCTTCGGCAGCGGGAGCTGCACCAGGATGCCGTCCACGCCAGCATCGCTGTTCAACTGCTCGATGAGGGCTTCCAGGCGGGCCTGGTCCGTATCCACAGGCAGCTTGTGCTCCAGGCTGCGGATGCCGGTGTCGGCGCAGGCCTTGACCTTGCCGCGAACGTAGACTTGGCTGGCGGGATCCTCGCCCACCAGCACCACGGCCAGGCAGGGGGCCCGGAGTCCTTGGGCAAGGCGGGCCTCCACGCCCGCCCGCACCTCCGCCAGCATCTGCTCTGCGTGGGCCTTGCCATCCAGGATCGTTGCCATGGGAGGTCTCCTCGAATCGGGTTCCAGAATGACCCATCCTCCGGAACCTGTCAGGAACACCCCCGCCGGGGATCTTTTCCTTGTCCCTCAAGGCCGCGCCCGCTAGACTCAACGGTTGAATCTGGCTTTGCCCGCCGGGTTCGGAAGGGGGCCGGACCGCCGCCGACCGGATGCGAAACGGGCTTCGTCGGGTGGGTTCGGCCCGCCCCTTTCGGCTTTAGGAAAATCCCCATGGACCTCGCCAAGCACCAGTCCGACTTCGAACGCCAGCTCGCCCTCCTGGGCTACGAGCTGGTGCTGTTCGAAACGGCCAAGGAAGGGCGCGATACGATCCTGCGCCTCTATGTGGACCACCTGGACCGCAGCCGTCCGGTGACGCTGGACGACTGCGTGGCCGTGAGCGAGGGGCTGGTGCCTTGGATGGACGTTGCCTTTCCTTCCCTGCGGGAGGACTTGAGCATCGAAGTGTCCAGTCCGGGCGTCGAACGGCCCCTGGCGAAGGCGGACCACTTCCGGCGTTTCGCCGGGAGCCTCTGCCGCGTCCAGACCTGCACGCCCCTGAACGGCCAGAAGCGATTCAAGGGCTGGATCGGCGAGGTGACCGATGACGCCGTGACCCTCGAAGAGGACGGCGTGCTCAAGATCGTTCCCCTCGACGCCATCCAGAAGGCGCGGCTCGCGCCTTTCGATGAGCCCAAGACCCCGAAACCCAAGATCGTGGCCCAGGCCGGGCCGCGCACGGCCGACGCAGAGACAAGCGCCGACTGAGGAGGAAAGACCATGGCACTCGTATCCACCAGCTTCTTCGACAGCGTGAAGATGATCGCAGCCGAGAAGGGCATCCCCGAAGAGGATGTCTTCAAGGCCGTTGAAGAGGCCCTCGTCAAGGCCGCGGAGCGCTACTACCAGGGGCTCGGCTTCTACTACAACCTCGTGGCCCAGATGGAGCGGGAGACGGGCGAGTTCCACGTCTACGCCCTCAAGACCGTGGTGCCCGAGGTGGAAGAGGAGGACCTGGAGATCAGCCTGGCCGAAGCCCAGGAGCTGAATCCCGAGGCCGCCGAGGGCGACACCCTCTGGCTGCCCCAGGACACCTCCCAGCTGGGCCGCATCGCCGCCCAGGCCGCCAAGCAGGTGCTGGTCCAGAAGGTGCGCGAGGCGGAGCGGGACAGGGTCTTCAACGATTTCGTCAGCCGCATCGGGGAAGTGGTGGTGGCCGAGGTGAAGCGCTTCGAGAAGAGCGCCATCATCCTCGAAATCGACCGGGTGGAGGCCATGCTCCGGCGTTCCGAAGCCCTGCGCGGGGACCGCTTCGACAAGGGCCAGCGCATCAAGGTCGTGATCATGAGCGTGGACAAGAGCGCGAAGGATCCCCAGATCCAGGTCAGCCGCACGGATCCCCGGCTGCTGGTCCGCCTCTTCGACCAGGAGGTCCCCGAGATCCACGATGGCACCGTGGTCATCCGCAGCTGCGTCCGCGAAGCGGGCGACCGGGCCAAGGTGGCGGTCACCAGCCTCGACCCAGATGTGGATCCGGTGGGCGCCTGTGTGGGCCTGAAGGGCAGCCGCGTCCAGGCCATCATCCGCGAGCTCAAGAACGAGAAGATCGATATCGTCCGCTACGACGAGGACATCCAGCGCTTCATCGCCAACGCCCTGAACCCTGCCAAGGCCATCCGGGTGAACATCGTCGACCCCGAGGCCCGTCGGGTGGAAGTGGTGGTGGACGACGAACAGCTCTCCATCGCCATCGGCAAGCGTGGTCAGAACGTTCGACTGGCCGCCAAGCTCACGGGCTGGAACATCGATGTCCGTTCCGAAAGCGAGAAGCGCCGCGAGGCCGAGGTGGCCATGGGCATCGCCCTTCCGGAAGTGGCCGAACCCGAGGCCGAGGTGGCCGAAGCGCCCGTCTCACGCCTGCTCGAGGATCTGGGTTCCGTCGAGGGCCTGGATGAGGAGCGGGCTGCCCGTTTGGCTGCGTCCGGCTTCACCGATGCCAAATCCCTGTACACTGTGACAGTCGAGCAGCTCCTGAGCGTCGAGGGCATGGACCAGGATCTGGCCTTCCGCCTCATCGACGCAGCCCACGAACGTTTCGGGGAATAAGCAGTCGCTGTTGGCCCTTCCTGTCCCATCCATTTTCGAGGTCCGCCCCTTCATGTTGCGCATCAACCAATTCGCCAAAGAGATCGGTGTCTCGAACCACGACGTGATCGAGGCCCTCGAAAAGCGTATGGGCATCCCCGGGAAGAGCCACAGCTCGAACCTGAGCGACGACCAGATCCTCCAGCTCCGCCGTCTTTTCGACGCCAAGTCCAAGGGGGCGGAAGAAGCCGCCCCCCTCGCGGTCCACAAACCCACGGCGCCGGTGCGCGTGGTCAAGGGCGCCCCGGCACCCCGCGCCGAAGCCGCCCCCGAAGCAGTGGCAGCCCCGGCCCCTGCTCCGGTCCTGGTGAAGCGAGCCCCGGCCACCGAAGGCCCCGAGTCGGCCCCCACGCCGGAGCCGGCCAGGGGCGAGGCTGCCGAGCCTGTCCCGGTGGCGACCCCGGAATCGGCGCCCGAGCCGACTGCCCCGGAGGTGCCTGCGGCGGCTTCCTTCAGCCGTCTGCGGATTTCCCAGACGCCGGCCCCGACGCCCAAGTCCCAGGAGCCCGCCCGCTACATCCAACTGCCCCAGCAGGGACAGGGCGGCCGTCCCCGGCCCGAGCCCGGCGCCAAGGCCGTAGTGCAGCGCCCCGGGCAGCCCTCCATTCAGCGGTCGGGCATGCCGCAGCCGGAGCGGGCCCCCCTGCCCATGGCCAGCAACACCGGCAAGGGCGAAGTCAAGCCTGAGCAGGCCGTCCCCCAGCCCGCGCCCTCCGCAGCTGCGCGGCGCATCTCGGCCCTCCCGGGGCTCTCCCAGCTCCAGCCGGACCAGGGCTTCACCAAGATCAAGATGGCCGACGCCCCGGCTCCGGCCCCTCGGCCTCAGCAGCCGGCCCGCTACATTCAGCTGCCCCAGCCCCGTCCTCCCCAGAGCGGACGGCCGAGTGGTGGCCCCGGCGGCGGACGCCCCGGAGGTCCTGGAGGCCGCCCGAGCGGCCCTGGCGGGCGGCCGAGTGGTCCTGGGGGGCGACCCGGCGGTCCCGGGCGTCCCGGCATGGGTTCTCGCCCCGGAGGGCCCGGCCGCCCCGGCGGAGCCCCAGGCTCCACGGGGCCCATCCCTCCCGACAGCGGCAAGGGTCCCGGCCGCGGTCCCAGCGGTGGCAAGAAGAAGGGCAAGCACGAGCGTTCCGAGCAGGAGGAGTTGGCCCAGCGGTTGCGCCAGCCCCGGTCCAAGGCCCAGCAGATCGCCACGGAGTACGTGGAGCAGGAAATCGGCATCGTGATGCTCTCCGAAGGCGTCTCTGTGAAGGAGCTTGCCGAGAAGTGCAACCGCCCGGCCAAGGACGTGATGGCCAAGCTGCTGCACCGGGGGATCATGGCCACCATCAACCAGCCCCTGGATCCCGAACTGGCCAAGGACATCGCCCGGGAGTTCGGCTACCTGGCGGACATCGTCACCTTCGAGGAGGATGTCCAGCTCACCGCCGAGGACTCCGGCGAGGCCGTGGGCGACAAGGTGCCCCGCAGCCCCGTGGTCACCATCATGGGCCACGTGGACCACGGCAAGACCTCGCTGCTGGACGCGGTCCGATCCACCAAGGTGGCGGCCGGCGAGGCCGGCGGCATCACCCAGGCCATCGGCGCCTACCACGTGGACGTGAAGGATCCCAACACCGGCAACATGCGCCAGGTGGTCTTCATCGACACGCCGGGCCACGAAGCCTTCACCAAGATGCGCGCCCGGGGCGCCAAGGTCACGGACATCGTCATCCTCGTGGTGGCGGCCGATGACGGCGTGATGCCCCAGACCATCGAGGCCATCAACCACACCAAGGCCGCCGATGTGCCGATGGTGGTGGCCATCAACAAGATCGACAAGCCCCAGGCCAATGCCGACCGGGTGCAGCAGATGCTGCTCCAGTACGGGGTCCAGACCGAGTCCTTCGGCGGCGGCGTGCCCAGCGTGCCCGTGTCGGCCAAGACGAAGCAGGGCCTGGACGAGCTGCTGGAAACGGTGCTGCTCGTGGCGGATCTCAAGGAACTCAAGGCCGTGGCGGATTGCCCCGCCGCCGGCAGCATCCTGGAGGCCAAGCTGGACCGCGGCCGCGGCCCCGTGGCCACCGTGCTGGTGCAGTCGGGCACCCTGAAGAAGGGCGACATCGTGCTGGCCGGCAGCAGCTACGGCCGCGTGCGCGCCATGCTCGACGAGGACGGCCATGCCACCGAGGAGGCCGGCCCGTCGATCCCGGTCGAGATCCAGGGCCTGACCGAGGTGCCGCTGGCCGGCGACGAGTTCATGGTGCTGGCC
>MWBB01000086.1 GCA_002068835.1 Acidobacteria bacterium ADurb.Bin340
GGCTGCCCGCCACCAGCAGGTGGCCCTCCGGGGTCCAGCTGAGGCCGGAGAAGCTGGTGAGGCCATGTCCATCCAGGTGCCGGGCCGGGCCGGGACCCACCGGGAGCAGAACCGGATGGGGGCTGGGTTCCATCTGGATGGCCGCCACCCAGCGCTGGTCCGGCGACAGGGTTGCCAACCGCCCTTCGCCCAGTTGAAGGGTTGTCGAGCCGTCGAGTTCCCGCAGGTAGATGCGGTAGCCGAGTTCGCCGATCTCGCTCTGCTCCTCGAACACCATGCTCCGGCCATCGCGGGAAAGGCCCCGCAGGTAGGTCCAGTCCCGGAGGCCGTACTCCTGGGGTTGGCCGGTCCGGCGGGATCCGAAGACCAGCCCTTGCCGACTGTCCTCCCGAAGAAGAAGGATGCGGCCGTCCCGGGAAATGTCCTGCAGGATGAGTTCACCTGGGATCTGCAGGAGGTTCTTCACCCGTCCCTGGAGATCGACCTTCCACAGCCCCCGGCTGCCACTTTTCTGGCCGGCGGTGAACCAAACGGCCTTCCCGTTCCAGGCCAGGCCGCGGGCGCCTCCGAGCCACGGAGACGTCAGAGCGCGGGTTGGGCGGCCCTCCTCCCACAGGGCCACCCGTCCCATGTCGTCGTTGAGGAGGGGGTGATCAAGGTAGGCGACGGCCTTGCCCGAAGGGGCGATCCTGGGGTGGCTGATCCAGCCATCGCTCACGACCCGCACGGTGCCGATGGGGTATTCCAGCCGACATCGGCCGTCCACCGTCCGCACCACGGCGAGCTGGCCCCGGGCATCGGCATCGGCCCACTCGACTTCCGAGGACTCGCTTTTCGGGGTCAGGGTTCCAAGCTGGGGGGCCCGTGCCAGGGTTCCGGAATAGGTGAACCGCCAGGCCCGGAAGGGGATATCCAGGTTCAAGGCCAGTTCCCCGCTGGGAGCGACCGCCAGGAGCTGGGCATCCAGGGGGCCGACGGGGCGCTCCTCCAGCGTGTCCAGGGCGCTGATGTGCAGTTGCCACGGGCGACCGTTCCAGGTGCTGGCATAGAGCAGGCTGCGTCCGTCAGGGGAGAAGCGGGCCCCATGAATGATGGCTTGCCGGAAACTGACCCGCGTGAACTCGGCCGGGGTGCGAGGGGCGGGGAAGCCCAGCACCGCCAGCGCCGCCAGGAGGCCCAGGCCGACGACCCAGGCGCCGATGCGGAGGGTCTTCCGACCGAACACCGTCCCTCCTTCGGGGGGAGGTTGGGGGCGGGTTCTCATCGGGCCACTGGCCACGGTGAGGTCTTCCAGGGCGAAGGCCAGGTCGTGGGCCGTGTGGAAGCGGGCCTCAGGCTGCTTGGCCAGACAGTGGTGCAGGAGCCGCTCCAGGGCCGGTGGTACCTGCAGGGCGGGGTCCAGGGGAGGAGGGTCGTCCCTGAGGGTGGAACTCATGCATTCCACGGGGGTTCCCCCCTGGAAGGGGCGCCGGCCCGACACCATTTCGAAGAGGATGACGCCCAGGGCGAAGATGTCGGAGCGGCCGTCGGGGTCCTCGCATCGGATCTGCTCGGGGCTCATGTAACCCGAAGTGCCCATGAGGTGGCCCTCCATCGTCAGGACCAGATCCCGGGAATCCGGAGAGGGGAGGTTGGCCGTCAGGAGGACCGAGGCTTCGGGGTTGAAGAGGGGCGACTTCAGTTTCGCGAGTCCGAAATCCAGGATCTTGGCCCGCCCATCCAAGGTGATGAAGATGTTTTCCGGTTTGAGATCCCGGTGGACGATGCCCCGGCTGTGGGCGGCCGCGAGGCCGTTTGCGACCTGAAGGGCGATCTGGACGGTCTCGCGCACCGGCATGGGCAGCCCAGCCATGCGCTCCCTGAGGGTCCCCCCTTCCAGCAGTTCCGATACCAGGTAGGGCTCTCCCTCGTGGGTGCCCAGATCGTGGATGGTCAGGATGTTGGGGTGGTTCAGGGTGCTGGTGGCCTGGGCTTCCTGCTGGAAGCGTTTCAGCCGTTCAGGATCTACTGCGAAGGTGGGCAGAAGCACCTTGAGGGCCACCCTCCGGCCCAGGCGCGTATCCAGGGCTCGGTAGACAGCACCCATGCCCCCGCTTCCCAGGCGATTCTCGATCGTGTAGGGACCCAGGCACGTGCCGGGTGCGAGGCTCATGCCGCTGACTCCATGATTCCCATTCTAACGTTCAGGGAACATGGAACTTGTGCTTGTTTAATTCATGCATTGCGCTTCCGAACGTGAGGAGGCCGGGGCGTTGAGTGTGCCGGATACAGGTCCTAGGCTCGAAGAATGCTTCCCCTCCCGCCCCTCTATCCCATCACCGACGCGTCCAGGCCCGAGTCCCTCGCCCAGCAGATCCGGAACCTGGGGGAAGCGGGCTTCCCGCTGGTGCAGTTCCGGGGGAAAGGGCTGGATCTGGGGCGGCAGTGGGCTGAACTGCGCACGGCGCTCCGTGCCTCGGCCGAAGGCGGCGGATGGCCGCTGATCGTCGTCAACGACCGGGCCGATCTGGCGGTCCTGGCGGCCTCGGAGGGGCTCACGCCCTGGGGGCTCCACCTGGGACAGTCGGATCTTCCCCCTGCGGAGGCCCGGCGCCTGCCGGGGCTGGAGCGCGTTCACCTGGGGACCTCGACCCATCACCCTGGGGAGTGGGAGGCCGTGGATGCGGCTTGCGATCACGCGGGGGTCGGTCCCCTCCGCGCCACGCCCTCCAAGGCCGACCATGCCCAGCCCATCGGCCTGGAGGGGCTCCAGCAGGCCTGCGGCGCCTTGCGGGCCCAGGACCTGGCGCCCGTGGCCATCGGGGGGATCGGCGCCGAGGACATGGCGGCCTGCTTCGAAGTCGGGGTTGCCTCCCTCGCCATGATCGGCGCTGTGGCTCGGGCAGCCTCTCCGGGGGATCTGCTCTGGGAGGCCCAGCGGCTGCGCTGGCAGGTCCAGGCCCCCGTGCGTCCTGGGGCCGGGGTGGTGCTGGTGGGCGGCAGCGGAAGCGGCAAGAGCGCCCTGGCCCGGGCCCTGGAGCCCCGTCTCGGGCTCCCCGCGCGGGAGGTGGACCAGAGGGTGGCCCGGGAGGCCGACTGCACCGTGGCCGAAGTGTTCCGGCGGCAGGGCGAAGGCGCCTTCCGGGATCTGGAAACCTCGGCTGCCCTCGAACTGCTGGGGCAGGGGCCCTGCATCCTCGATCTGGGGGCCGGTGCCTGGGAATCGGAAGCCCTGCGATCGGCGGTCCATCGTGCGGGGTGGTCTGTGCTGTGGGTGGCGGAGCGCCCTGAGGTGGCCTGGGCCCGGGTGGCGCAGGATCCGGAACGGCCCTTGGCGGCCTCCCAGAAGGCCTTCCTGGCCCGCTGGCGGGAGCGCATGGAAGCTTGGTCTGTCTGCAATCCGGTGCTGCCCCTGGGGCGCACCCCGGAGACCTTGGCCAAGGCCCTGGCGGGAGCCGTCTGAGGCGAGCTGTGCCACACTGGGGCAAGCCCAGCCATGGATCTCATTCTTTCGGACCTTCACGCCAATCTGCATGCCTTCCGCACGGTGCTTCGTTTCGCCCGGCGGCGTGCGGTGCGCCGTTTCGTGCTGCTGGGGGATCTGGTGGGCTACGGCGCCCATCCCAACCAGGTGCTGGATCGTTTGAGGCGCCTGCATCCCCGGGTCATGCTCCGCGGCAACCACGATCGGGCCTGCGCCTACGAAGGTGAAGGCACCCACTTCAGTCTCCCGGCCCGGCTGGCCTGTGCCTGGACCCGGCGGCACCTGAGCCGCGAGAACCTGCGTTTCCTGCAATCCCTTCCCCGAGGGCCGCTGACCCTGGAGCCGGGCGTCCTGGCCGCCCACGGTGCGCCCTGGGATGAAGATGCCTACCTCCTCCAGGATCGGGATGCCTCCCAGGCGTTTGCCAGTTTCGAGGGCCGTCTCTGCTTTTTCGGGCACACCCATCACCCGGGGGGCTGGGAACTGGATCCGGTCAGCCACCGGCTGCGGGGGGTTCGGATGGAGCCTGGGGTCTGGGTGGACCTGGATCCGGCCCGCCGCTACCTGCTGAATCCCGGTTCCGTGGGCCAGCCCCGGGATCGGGATCCGCGCCTGAGCTTCATGGCCTACGACGCCCAGCGCCACCGGGTGAAGCTCCACCGCCTGGACTACGACTCCTGTGGGGCTGGCCGGGCCATCCTGGCCGCGGGGCTCCACGCCACCCTGGCCGAACGTCTCCAGGCCGGAACCTGATGGATGCGCCATGACGCCTGAACGGACCCTGACCGATTCCGACCTTGCCGCCCTGCTCCAGCGGGCCCGGGAGGCTTCGGCCCCCGCCAGCATCCGGGCCGTGGGCAGCGTCCGGCTGCTGGGCGATCTGCGCGTGAACGGACTGGAACCTGGGCGGGCCCTGCATCTGGGCGGCGTGCGCCGCCGGGACCAGCTGCTGCCCCTGGAAACCCCCGTCACCCTCTCCCTGGTGATGGGCGATGAAGTCTTTGCCCTGCAGTCGCGCCTGATCGAGCCGATCCTTTCGCCGGTGGGGGATACCCAGGTGCCGCCCATCCTCCGGTTGGCTTGGCCTTCGCCCCGCATCGAGGTGCATCGCCGGTCCCAGGTGCGGGTGGGAACTCCGGACCTGCCGCCCCTTCAGGCCCGCATCTTCCACCAGGGACAGCACCTTGACGCGGAAATGCTGAACCTCACCGAGACCGGCGTGGGGCTGGGTCTCACCGTGCCCCTCATGCTGGAGCCCCACACGCTCGTGGACCTCGAAACCCGCCTGCCCGGAGGCCAGATCCTCCGGGTGGTGGGCGAGGTGCGGCACCTGGAGTGGCTGGAGGGGGACCGCCTGCCGACCCGGGTGGGACTCGTGCTGGGAGCCATGGAGGAGGCCCACCGCGAGGCCCTGCGGCGCTTCATCCAGGTGCGCCGGACCGTGCGCTCGGAATCCCTGCGCCAGGGGTTCTGAGCTGTGAAGACCCTTGCCCTGCGCGTGGATGTAGACACCCTGGAGGGCTCCCTCAAGGGGATTCCGGCCCTGCTGCGCCTTCTGGACCGTCACGGCATGCAGGCCAGCTTCTTCGTGAGCCTCGGCCCGGATAATTCGGGCAAGGCCCTCCGCCGCATCTTCCGCCCCGGCTTCCTGGCCAAGATGCGCCGTACCAGCGCCACGAAGCTCTACGGGTTCAAGACGATGCTCTACGGCACCCTGCTGCCGGCGCCGATCATCCACCGGAAGGCCGCCGCCGCCCTTCGGAGCATCCAGGCGGAAGGCCACGAGGTGGGGCTTCACGCCTGGGACCACGTTCAATACCACGACCTGCTGGACCGCAAGTCCGAAGCCTGGCTCAAGGCCTGGTTCGATCAGGCCCATGAGGCTTTTTACGAAGTCTTTGGCCATCCCGCCGAAGGGGCCGTCAGCCCTGCGTGGCGCTGCAATGACACCACCCTCACCCTGCAGGAAGGCCGGGGGTTGGCCTACGCCGGGGATTGCCGAGGCACCGCGCCCTTCTATCCGGTGGTGGGGGGGCGGACCCTGGAAACCCTCCAGATCCCCACAACCCTTCCCACCCTGGACGAGCTCCTGGGCCTCGAAGGCCGGGGGCCGGCAGAGGTGAACCGGGAAGTGCTGGGGCTCATTCGTGAGGACGCCCTGAATGTCTACGCCCTTCATACGGAAGTGGAAGGCGGCGCCCTGGCGGCGGCTTTCGATGAACTGCTGGCTGCCGTGCGGACCGAAGGCGTGCGGGTGCGCACCCATGCGGATTGGCTGCCGGAATTGAAGGCCCAGAACCCCCCGGCCCGGCCGGTGTCCCGCAGGGACATCCCGGGCCGGGCCGGCTGGGTGAGCTGGGGCGGCTGACTACTGAGCTGCGCCCACCTTCAGGAGGGCGTCCGGCAGGGTGACGCCGGAGGCGGAGACATTGGCCATCTGAAGAAGGATCTTGGGCTTTCCGCCATCCTCCACCAGGGCCACCCCGGCGCCTGCGGAAAGCAGGGACGGGCTGGGGCCCACCACGAGTTTGCCCTGGGACTTGAGCATCTTGGCCTGGGCGGGATTGGTGACCCACACCACCTTGGCGCTGTCTTCCACCGTAACGCCCACAGCCGTCAGGGCGTCCTTCAGGGCCGCATCCCGGCAGGATATCTTCCCGCCGGCATTGGTGACGAGGATCTTCAGGAGCTTGGCGGTGATGTCCGGGGGCAGTTCCCCCGCCTGGGCGGCCGGGGCTCCGGCCAGCAGGAGGGCGGGGATGAGGAACAGGGTGCGGAGCCGCATGGGTACCTCCGATCTCTGTCTCTTTTTCGGCCGGAGAAGGCCGCCCTTGAGGACTGAGCGTTTTTTTCACCCTTCAGGAACAGCGATCCCCCTGGGCCGGGGGGCACCAGGGGGATCGTATCGGGTCTTCGGAACCATCAATCAGAGAACTTCGCCCACCTTCAGGATGGCATCGGAAACGGCCACACCGCTGGCCGCGAGGTTGGCCCGGTGGAGCAGGATCTTGGGCTTGCCGCCATCTTCCACGATGGCCACCGCGGCGCCGGCGGTCAGCATCTCGGGGCGGCCGCTGATCACCATCTTGCCCATGCCCTTGAGCACTTTGGCTTCGGCGGGGCTGCTGGCCCAGGCCACCTTGGCGCCGGGGTCCATGGCCACACCGCTGGCCTGGAGGGCTGTGGCCATGGAAGCATCCCGGCAGGCGATCTTGCCGCCGGCGCCGTTGACGACGACCTTGACCAGCTTGGCGGCCATGTCCGCGGGCAGCTCACCGGCAGTCAGGCTGGTGGCGGCGAGGGTCAGGGCGATCAGGGTAGCGAAACGGCGCATGTATCCTCCGCGAACGAAATGTCGCATGTCCACCGTTTCGGAAGGCCCTTCCAGGGGGGCAAGGGTTTGTCGATTTTTTCTCATCTCCAGGCCTCCCGGAGCCCGCTTTTTTCGGAGAGCCTCTGAAGCCCGCGGCTTCAGTCCCTTCCGTGTGATCCCTGGCACAGAGAGCCCCACGGATACTTGGGAAGGCCCGATGCGGGCCCTTTTTGCAGGGGAACTCGCCATGACCACGACCTTCATCCATGAGATCCGGGCCTACGAACTGCTGGAACAGGTGGGGCTCGCCCTCAAGCCCTGGGGCGTGGTGCGGGAGGCCGCGGACGCGGAGCGTCTGCCCTTTGCGCCCGGGGATCCCGTGGTCATCAAGGGCACGGCCGTGGAGGTCTGGCACAAGTCGGACCTGGGGCTGGTGGCCTTCGAAGCCTTCGACCCGGCGGCGATCCGCGCGCACCACGAGCGGATGAAGGCCGCGGGCAGCGCCCACGGGGCCTACATTGGCACCCTCGTGGCCCGCAAGGTGCCCTTCAAGACCCTTTCCGGCCAGCCCACCGAGGCCCTGGCCGCCCTGCGCAAGACGCCGGATGCGGGCTGGACCATCGTGCTGGGCCTGGGCGGCATCCTGACCAACGCCTGGGGCGAGGAAATCCGGCCGCTGCTCTGGCCTGTGGCCTTCACCACGCCGGAACAGGCCCTGGTGGAACTGAAGAACCACTGGCTGGGCAAGACCTGGCTGGGCGCCCTGCGCCAGGGCAAGGCCCTCACCGATGAAAGCAAGCTGGCGGCCTTCCTGAAGGGGCTCTGGAAGCTGGTGGAGCTGCTGGAGGCCGAAGGGGCGACCCTGCTGGAAATGAATCCCATGGTGCTCGATGACGAAGGCCGCGTGGTGGCCCTCGATGGCGTGGGAACCGCCGAAGCCAAGGCGCCCGCCGCCGCTGCCGAGACCTTCGACGCCGCCCGGATGCTGCAGGTGCTCACCCGTCCCCGTTCCATTGCCCTGGCGGGTATTTCCAGCAAGCCCGGCACCCCGGGCCGCACCATCCTGGACAACCTCCTCCGGGGCCAGCTGGGAACGGCCAACATCGTGCCCATCAAGCCGGGAACGGCCGAGATCGACGGCATCCCCTGCCTGAGCGGAATCGAGGACTTGAAGAACCGCCCCGTGGACATCCTCATTGTGAGCCTGCCCGCGCCCCAGACTGTGGAGGCCATCGAGCAGCTCTGCGCCCAGGGCGGCGGCGCCGAGGTGCTCTACCTGGTGGCGGGCGGCATTGGTGATGGCGCCGACAAGGACGGCCTGGGCAAGCGGGTCATGGCCCACCTTGCGGAGCGCCGCGCCAAGGGCCTGTGGACGCCCCACCTCATCGGCCCCAACGGCCTGGGCTTCATGTCCTCGGACCGGGAGCTGAACACCCTCTTCCTGCCGGCGGTCAAGCTGCCCACGGTGCTGCCTGGCGGTCCCCTGGCCCTGGTGAGCCAGTCCGGCGCCTTCCTGGTGAGCCGTCTCTCCGCCTGCCCCAACCTGCCCATGAAGTACGCCTGCTCCATCGGCAACCAGATGGACCTGCGCCTCTCAGGCTTCCTGAAGGCCCTGGGCCAGGATCCCGACCTGAAGGTGCTGGCCACCTACGTGGAGGGCTTCCAGCCCGGCGACCTCATGGACTACGCCCGCACCGCCCAGGAACTGGTGTCCCAGGGGAAGCGGGTGGTGATGTACAAGGGCGGCCGCAGCCAGGCGGGCATGGCTGCGGCCTCCAGCCACACCGGGGCCCTGGCGGGCGACTGGGAGCTGCAGAAGGCCCTGCTCCAGCGGGCCGGAGTGATCGTGTGCGAAAGCCTGGGAGATTTCGATGCCGTGCTGTCCTGGCTGGCCTCCTTCCCCGAAGGCAAGCCCCGCAAGGCTGCCGTGGTGACCAACGCCGGCTTCGAGAGCGTGGTGAGCGCGGACCTGGTGGATGCGCCCCTGGAGGCCGCAAGGCTCACGGCTGAGGAGGAGGCCCGCCTGGAGGCCATGATCCAGCAGCACGGTCTCAAGGGCATCGTGGGCGCCCACCTGCCTCTGGATCTCACCCCCATGGCGGGGGAGGCCCCCTACTTCGAAGGCACCCGCATCATCCTGGAAGGCGAAGCGGACAGCGTGGTGGTGGGCCTCGTGCCCCTCACCCAGCGCCTGAACACCACGGATGCCGCCCACATGGCCGCCTACGCCGCCTCCTACCGGGAACTGGCCCGCAGGACCGGCAAGCGCATCGGCGTGGCCGTGGATGCGGGCTCCATGTTCGAGCCCTACCGGGAGGCATTCATGAAGGCGGGGCTGCCCGTGTTCGCCACCATGGAGCGGGCCCTCAAGGGTCTGCTGTTCCTGGCCCGCTAGCTGCCGCGCAGGGCTTCTCATGATCCCAGGATGCCGGATCAAGCAGCGCCGGGCCGAGCACGAGGCCCGGTCCAGCTGCGCCGAAAGCGAAGGTTGACCCACGGGGCCGGGCCTGTTGCCCCTGGCCCCGTGCGCGTAGGCTGTCTTCCTTCCCATCCACGATCGATCCCAGGAGTTCCCATGCCCAAGACCCTTATCGAACCCTTCCGCATCAAGGCCGTCGAACCCATCCGAATGACCACCCGCGAAGAGCGCGTGAAGCTGCTGGAGGCGGCCAAGCTGAACGTCTTCAAGCTCCGCGCCGAGGACGTGCTCATCGATTGGCTCACCGATTCCGGCACCGGCGCCATGAGCAGCGCCCAGTGGGCCGCCATCATGCTGGGCGACGAAAGCTACGCCGGCGCCAAGAGCTACTACCGCCTCGAATCCGTCA
>MWBB01000087.1 GCA_002068835.1 Acidobacteria bacterium ADurb.Bin340
GGGGGTCCTGGACCAGGTGGACCCGGCCCGGATCGAGCAGGCCCCCATCCAGGGGTTCCTGAAGAAACCGGTGGAGTTGAGGGATCTGGTGGATCGCGTCCAGTCCCTGCTGAAGGCGGCCCCCGCGGCGCCCAGCGCCGCCCCCAATCCCTTCGCCACCCTGCCGGGGGCCCGCCTGGCGGATCTGCCCGAATACCGCCCTTCCGAGCCTGAGGCCCCTGCCATCGAGAACGGCGAGGATCTTCAGCTGGATCTCGAGGATCTGGACCCCGGAGCGCCCAGCAGCGATGTCCTGGAACTCGGAGAGGAAGACCTGTGGCCCGAACCGGAGGCCAAGGTGGCGCCCAAGGGCCCGGACGTGGTCCATGCGCCCCGCCCCGGAACTGTGACCGAGGAACTGGACGCAACCCTGGAAATCACGGATGAGCCCGCCCTCGACCTGGAAGCCTTCGACCTGGACAGCCTGAAGTCCCTCACCCCTCCGGTCGAGGCCGCCTCCGGGCCCGCAGAGGTCCAGCCGCAAACGGCGCCCCTGGACGCGACTCCGGACCTGGACGAGACTCCGGACCTGGATCTGGCGGACCTCCTGGCTTCCCCGGCCCTTTCCGCACCCATGCCCGCCCCGGCCATCCACGAAATTCCCCTGCCGGAGCCGCCCTCCGATCTCGACCTGGACCAGCTCCTGGCGGCGCCCATGGCCGAGACGCCCCTGAGCCACTCCGCCCCCGAGCCTCCGGAGCCCACCGAAGCCCCGGCCCCGCAGGATGAATTGCCGGATCTGGGCGGAGACGATGCGCCCACCTTCGACCCGGAAGCCCTTTCCCGGCTTGACGACCTCCCGGAGGCGCCTTCCCCGGCCCCGGAACCCTTTGCCCTGCCGGATCCCTTCGAGGATCTGGCTCCCGCCCCCGTGGCCCCGCTCTCCCCGGAACCCGAGGCAGAGTCCGAACCGCTGGATCTCGGTCCCACCCTGACCCTGGAGCCCGAACCCGAAGCCGACCTGCCGAGCCCCGAGCCTGCGGAGATTCTGGAGCCGCTCCCCGTCCAGCCCCCCGTCCCGTCCCCGGAAGCTGCGCCCATGGTTCCCGCGCCCATCGCCGAGCCTGGGACGCCTGGGGATGCCCGGGCGCTGGTGAAGGCCCTGGCCGCGGATCCCGAAGCCCTGGACGCCCTGGCCCGCGCCGTGGTGGCCCGTCTTGGCGAGCAGACGCTGCGCGAGGTCGCATGGGAAATCCTCCCGGATCTGGCCGAGCGGATGCACAATCGCCCCTGAGGAGTTCCGCCCCGTCATGATCACCGGCTACAACACCGATGTGCGGCACGGCAACCGCGTCTTCCACGTCCAGACCGAAGACAAGGGCCTGGGCAATCCCAAGATCGAGACCCTGATCTATGTCGGCGGCGAGATCCTGGACAACTACCGCTCCTCCTACGAGGACCTGCTGGGCGGCCCCATCGCCGAAAACGTCATCCAGACGCGGATGGACGACCAGCACAAGCTCGTCATCCGGGACATCAAGAACGGCAAGTACGACACCACCCCCGGCGAAACCGAACACGCGGAACAGACCGTCTTCAACGACCGCCCCCTGGACCAGGCCATCCTCGAGTACCTTCAGCAGGAAGGCGATCTGGACATCCTCGAACTGGTTGTGGACGAACCCCTCCGCCCCACCTTCGGCAGCCCCTTCAGCTTCCAGGTGCGCGCCCGCCTCTGCGTGAGCCAGGCCCCCGTCGCAGGCGCCGAGATCACCCTCAAGCTCGTCTCCAGCCTCAAGAAGGCCATGCCCCTCCTCACGGGGCGCACCGACAGCGAAGGGCTCTTCGCAGGCCATGTGGAGCTTCCTCCCAGCCAGCCCGGCCACTGCGCCCTGCTCGTCGGATGCACCAGCGATGCCGGCAGCGACGAACTGCGCGTGCTGATCACCGCCGCCCGGGAAGCCTGAGGCCCATGCGTGTTCTGCTGATCCACACAGGGGGCACTCTGGGCATGGCGCCCCAGGGCGATCATGCCTCCCTGGCCCCGGGCCCCAGCCTGGACCTGATCCTGGAGCAGGTCCCGGAACTCCGGGAACTGGCGGACCTCAAGCTGGTGGTGGCCTTCAACCAGGACTCCTCCACCAACGAGCCCACCGATATCCTGCGCCTGGCCACGCTGGTCCGCGCCGAATCCGCCGATTGCGAAGGCGTGGTGATCGTGCATGGCACGGACACCATGGCCTTCACCTCGGCCATGCTGGGCTTCCTTCTGGCGGACCTGGGCAAGCCCGTGGTGCTCACGGGCAGCCAGCGCCCCCTCGCCTACGTCCGCAGCGACGCCCGCAGCAACCTCGTGGATGCCGTCACCCTCGCAACACGAGGCGTTGCCGAGGTGGGCATCTGCTTCGGCGACCAGTGGCTCCGGGGCGTGGCCGCCGACAAGGTGAGCGTCCACCGCTATCAGGCCTTCGCCAGCCCCAACCTGCCGCCCCTGGCCGAGCTTGGGCTTTCCATCCAGATCCACCCCCATGCCGGGGCCTTCCCCCGACGGGTGCCCCCAGGACTCGGGCAAACCTTCGCCTCCGAACTGTCCGTCTATGCCCCCTTTCCGGGCATGGCCTGGAACCTGCCCCCGGACGGCACCCGGGGCCTTCTGATCGAAGCCTACGGGGCCGGCAACCTGCCCATGGGCCGGGCGGATCTCCAGGCCCTCCTGGTCCACTGCCGAGACCACCACATCCCCGCCGTAATCACCAGCCAGTGCCTGTGGGGCGGCGCCGATTTGGAAACCTACGACCTGGGCCGCCAGGCCCTGGACCTGGGCGCTCTCCCCGGCGGGCACCACACCCGCTGGGCCGCCCTGGCCAAACTGGGCCTGGCCCTGGGAGCCGGACTATCCCCGGAGGACGTCCTCCAAGCCTTCCGGACCCCCTGGGCGGGGGAACCCCTCTGAACCAAGGCTGGCGGGATACGTGTTTCGGCGATCCGCATATTCCGAAGAGCCTCGCTGCAGCCCCGCACCCCATGGGCCGCTGAATGCCAGATCCCTCATTTATTGAGGCATTCAACAGGCGGGTGGTGCACCGGCCTCACCAAAAGTTCCCAGGCCCCATGCCTGCCCCCGGCACATGCTGCCAACCAAGCCCCCTGTATCGATTATTGTTTAATTTTTTCATATTGCTGCCCACAACAAAAAGGACGCTTGCATCATTTTACCAATTAATAAGCAATCAAAAAAAAATCACCCCTTGTCACAAATTTGTGGGAGCATGGGGCATGTCTCTCACCTGCTCTTCGATAGGCCCGGAAGTTCCCTGTCGTGATCTTGCGACCGGCCTCTTCCGTTGCACCTCGAAGGCAAACCACAACTTATCGTTTCGTGGAGGACGAACGGTGAAATCACGCACGAACACACTTCGGCTCACGCTGGCCGCCCTGATCATCGGGACGGGTCTGTGTGCTCAGGAGTCGGCCTGGAGCAGCGGCATGCGCTTCGGCGGCGGCTTCCACACGGGTGGCATGAAGGAAGCCCTCAACGCCTCCCAGCACTTCGGCTTCGGCTACGAGCTCGGCTACAAACTGGCCCCCAAGGGCATGATCGTCGCCGACCTGGGTGTCCGCTGGTACCCCGGCAAGCAGATCGTGATCTCGACGATTCCCAGATCCGTTCCGGCGACCGGCGTCAATCCGACCGTCTATGAAGCCCGGATGCGCAAGCCTGAAGCCATGGGTGCCGAAGGCCACATCAAGTATCGCTACCTGATGTCCGAGGAGATGTACCTTCAGGGCGGCCTCCGCATCGCCCACAACCGCGGCAAGGAAACGGACATCGGCACCCGGCTGATCACCGATGGAACGGCCATCAGCAACACGGGCGCCAACACTGCTGCCATTCTTGCGGTGGAAACCATTGCCGAAAAGGATACGGAATTCACCACCTCTCTGGGCGTCACGGCCGGATTCGGCTACCGCCTGACCGAGATGCTCGCCCTGGAAACCAACATCTTCACCAATCAGGTGAAGCTGCCCTTTTCGGGCGAGAAGAAGAACGCCGTCGCGTTTGAAGTCTCTCTGAATGTCCGCTTCTAGGCGCAACCGATCCGTGGAGTCAAAACGATGAACATGTTCAGCAACCGTTTTTCCGCGTTGATGCTGACGCTGGTGGTGGCCCCCGCCCTGGTGGCCCAGGAAAGCACCGGCACCATCCGTGGCACTGTCCGCGCGAAGGGTGGGGATGTCCTTGCGGGCGTCCAGATCCGTTTCGCGTCCACCTCGCTGATCGGCGTCCGCAATGTGGTGACCGACGCCCAGGGCAACTACCGGGCCCCCCTGCTCCCCCCCGGCCTCTATCGCCTCACCCTCACCCGGTCCGGCTTTGTCACCTCCAGTCTGGATGTGCAGCTTGGCCTTGGTCAGGTGATGCGCCAGGATGTGAACCTGGCCGCCGAGAAGGAAGCCGGCGCGACCGTTGAGGTGGTCGCCACCTCGGCTGCTGCGGTGGACAAAACCGACGTGAAGACCAGCACCAACATCACGTCCGAGCAGCTTGATGTGCTGCCCCGCACCACCCGCGGCATGGAAACCGTGGCCCTGCTGGCCCCCGGCGTCGCCGTAAACTCGGCTGCGGGCGGACGCATCTCCATCCGCGGTGCCCAGACCACCCAGAACCGCTTCATGCTCAACGGCACCGACATCGCCGACAACGTGTTCGGCAACAGCTCGGGCCGTTCCTTCTATGTGGATGACAGCGTCGAAGAGACCCAGGTCATCCAGAGCCCCGTCCACGCCCGCTACGGCAACTTCACCGGCGGCGTGATCAACGCCATCACCAAGTCCGGCGGCAACACCTTCACCGGCATCTGGCGCACCAACCTGTCCCGCACCTCCTGGTCCGCCGAGGCTCCCCGGGGTCTCCGCCCTGGCCAGGTTCCTCCCAATGCCGGAACGGGTCGCACCGAGGATCTCCGCAACGCCAGCCACACCCTGCTGGTGGGTGGCCCCATCATCAAGGACCACCTCTGGTTCTCGGTGTCCACCAAGCTGACCCCCCAGACCAGCAGCTCCAACAGCTTCTCCAACGTGGCCGGGCTCACCACGTGGGACGGTAATGCGCCGGCCTACATCACGGCGTTCTCGGGGCAGCCCTTCCAGACTGTTTCCGACACCAAGTTCTACGAAGGCAAGCTGACCTGGGGCATCAACACCAACCACACGGTGGATGCCAGCACCAGCTACAGCAAGAGCACCACCACCGATCAGCTCCAGGCTGGATCGACCTTCGATCCCGCCGCCCTGATGGATGGTGAGTACGTCGACAAGTACTTCAGCGTCGGCTACCGCGGCATGCTGACCCCCTCCATGAACCTGGAGGCACGCTACGCCAACAAGCGTTCCGCCCTGGGCGGCGGCGGCAGCGCCTCTGCGGCCCTGCCCCAGCGCATCGGTGCAGCCTACAGCAATGGCGGCACCTACTATTTCAACAACGGCCCCTTCAACGGCGATGCTCCCGACAACCGGGACACCAAGACCGCAACCGCCCACTTGACTTGGTTCAGCCCTGAGACGTCCATGGGCAGCCACATGGTGGAAGCCGGCTTCGAGGGCATCCGTCGCGAACGCCAGGCCCCCAACGATCAGACCCCCACGGGCATCCGCCTCTGGACCAGCGGTCGCAACGCCGATGGCACCTACCGCATGGTGACCCTCCAGGAGGATCCGGATTGGTGGACGGCCATTGAACTGGGCATCAGTGACAACGGCACCGCCATCACCGAAAGCCAGAGCTTCTACCTGAACGACACCTGGACGCTGAACAATCACATCCAGCTCATGGGCGGCGTGCGCTACGACAAGATCTCGGCCGAGGACACCCTGGGCGGATCCACCATCAGCTCCGACCGCATCAGCCCCCGGTTCCAGGTCACCTACGATCCGAGGGGTGACCAGAGCTGGATCTTCCGTGGCAGCTGGGCCCGCTACGTCGGCCAGCTCCATGACGGCTTCACCAACAAGTTCACCTTCGCCGGCAACCCCATCCGCGAATTCTTCGTCTGGAAGGGCCCCACGGATACCCCCACCTCCAACCGTGCCGCGACCTATGCGGAAGTGGTGGACCTGAACAACTGGGACATCAGCGCCCGCGGCTTCATGGGCGTCGGCGGTGCCTTGGGTGTGAATGTCGATCCCGACCTGAAGGCCCCGTACACGGATGAAATCTCCTTGTCGGCCGCTCACACCTATGCCAATGGCTCCTACTTGCGGTTCACGTTCAGCCGTCGCGACTCCAAGGACCAGCTCAACGACTATCAGTTCATTGGGGACGAGTACAACTACACCGTTCGCAGCATCGCCCGCCTGAACCCGAGCAGCCCGGCCGTGGTGGTTCCCACCCCTGCCACCTACTGGGTCAACGACAACCGGATCGAGCGCATCTACACCGGCGCCGAATTCGAGTTCAACTTCGTCCTGAATCGGAACTGGAACTTCGGCGGCAACTACACCTTCTCCCGCCTCACGGGCAACGGCGAAGGCGCGGACAGTGGTGGCCGCAACACCTCTTCCGTGGGTGACGTGCTCGGCAACTACGAAGAGTCCCACATCGATCGGGATCGCCCGATGGATTACTACGCTCCCGGTGGCTACCTGGCGAGCGATCAGACCCATCGTGCGACTGCCCACCTCGACTACCGCAGGTCCTTCGAGTCCGGCGCCGTCTTCACCTCCTCCCTGCTGTTCAACTACAACAGCGGCGGCGTTGGCAGTGTGACCCGTGCCAACCGCTTCGAAGCCTACATCGATGCGTATTACGCCGGCAGTGCCGCCTGGCAGAGCTACGCCACCACCTACACCCGCTATTGGGGTCAGCGTGGCATGTGGCGCGACAATGACACCTACAACGCGGACCTGAAGTTGGCGGTGGATGTGCCCCTGGTGAGCAAGCTCCGCTACTACCTGGAAGTCACCGTTTTCAACGTCTTCAATGTCTGGCAGCTGCGCGGCTACGACACGGGATCCATTGGTGGCGGCAGCTCGTATGTTACCGATGGGCCCAAGTCCGGCTTCTGGGCGCAGCCGATGGCCTTCAAGCCCGGCTATGGCTACACGGGCTTTGGCGCCTACGGGTACGGAAACTACACCGGTGGCCGCAGTGTGGTCCTGAGCACCGGCTTCAAGTGGTAGGCCTGGTCTTTACCCCTTTTCTACGGAGATCTCAATGAAGCGCTTGATGTATGCGTTGCTTCCGCTCCTGGCCACGCCCCTGATGGCCCAGCAGCCGAGCCTGGATTTCGAGGGCAACCTCGGTGTGGTCCAGGCCTTTGGCGACCTGAAGGACAACATGGCCGACAAGGACAACATCGCCGGCTACACCTTCGGCGTGGCCGCCCGTTTCCAGAGCCGCCCCGGCCTGGGCCACCGCGTTTTCATCAACGCCCTGGCCATTCGTGGCAAGGAAGGCACGGGGATGGACACCTACAGCCCCAAGCATCTGAATGCGGGCTACGACATTTGCCTGGATACCACTGAGAACCTGACCGTCTTCGGCGGTCTGGGTATCGTGAAGTGGAGCCAGGATACGGCCTCCATCACCCTCCCCGATTTCAGCGACGAAAACGACCTGAACAATCGTGGCAAGGGTACCAAGGTGGCCGGCCGCATCGGCCTGGAATACAAGCTGGGCAAGGGTTTTGCTGGCCAGGTTGCCTACACCCAGACCGAGTTCAACAAGAAGTTCAACCCCAGCTGGTTCACGGTAGGCGTGTCCTACCGCTTCGGCGGGATCAAGTTCTAGGCTCTCCTAGCGCTTGAGGCATGAAACGGGGAGGCTTCGGCCTCCCCGTTCTGCTGTGTCTGAGCACCTTCCCGATCCGATCCTCCTCAGGAACGTCCCTGCGCTTTTGCTAGGATGAACTTCTTCACGAAAGGCTTTCCATGCTCGACGCGGCATTGCTTCGCCAGGATCTGGATGCGGTGGTGGCGGCCCTGGGCCGCCGGGGATTTGCGTTTCCCGCTGAGGAGTTCCGACGGTTGGATGAGGGGCGCCGGGCGGTGATCACAGAGGCGGAAGCACTGAAGGCGGAGCGCAATCGGGTGTCCGATGAGGTGGCCAAGCTCAAGCGGGAAAAGCAGGATGCCTCGCACCTCATCGCGGCCCAGCGGGAGGTGGGGGATCGGCTGAAGGCGCTGGAGGTTGTGGAGCGCGAGGCGGAAGCGGCCTTCAAGGATTTCCTGGCCCTGATCCCCAATGTGCCCCATGCCAGCGTGCCCGAAGGCCGCGACGAGCACGGCAACGTGGAGGTGAAGCGCTGGGGGGCGCCCCGGAGCATCGAAGCGCCCAAGGACCACGTGGATCTGGGCACGAACCTGGGCATCCTCGATCTGGACCGCGCCACCAAGATCAGTGGGGCCCGTTTCTCGGTCCTGAAGGGCGCGGGCGCCCGGTTGGAGCGGGCCCTCATCAATTTCATGGTCGACCGCCAGGGCGCGGCCGGCTGGCAGGAAGTGCTGCCGCCCTACCTGGTGCTGCCCCAGGCCATGCAGGGCACGGGCCAGCTGCCCAAGTTCGAGCAGGATCTGTTCAAGACCAGCCGCGGGGAAGACAGCCTCTACCTGATCCCCACGGCCGAAGTGCCCGTCACCAACCTCTACCGGGACGAGATCCTGCCCGGGGAACAGCTGCCCCTGCGCCATTGCGCCTTCACGCCCTGCTTCCGCAGCGAGGCCGGCAGCTACGGCAAGGACACCAAGGGCATCATCCGCCAGCACCAGTTCCACAAGGTGGAGTTGGTGGCCTTCGCGCCGCCGGAACAGGCGGAGGCCGAGCTGGAGCACCTCACCGCCTGCGCGGAAGCCATCCTGGAGGCCCTGGAACTACCCTACCGGCGGGTGCTGCTCTGCACCGGCGACATGGGATTCAGCAGCCAGAAGACCTACGACCTTGAAGTTTGGCTGCCCAGCCAGGGCACCTACCGGGAGATCAGTTCCTGCAGCTGGTTCGGGGAGTTCCAGGCCCGCCGCGCCAACCTGCGCTATCGCCCCGTCGGGGGCGGCAAACCCGCCCTGCTCCACACCCTGAACGGCTCCGGCCTCGCCGTGGGCCGCACCTGGGTGGCGATCCTGGAGAATTTCCAGCAGCCCGACGGCAGCATCCTCATCCCCGAGGCGCTGCGCCCCTACACGGGCTTCGATCGCATCGGCTGACATGGCCCTGCTCTCCGTCCACGGCCTGGGCCTGGCCCGGGACGGGGCGTGGGCCTTCCGGGCCGTGTGTTTCGAGCTGGAGGTCGGCGATTCCCTGGCGGTGGTGGGCCCCAGCGGAGCCGGAAAGAGCAGCCTGCTCCACACCCTCCTGGGCCTTGCAGAACCCACGGAGGGTTCGGTCCATCTGGAAGGCCTCCTCTGGTCCGGGGTTCCCGAACGGCTTCGCCGCCTACGCCGCACCCGCATCCAAGGGCTCCTCCAGGAGCCCCAGGCCGGGCTGCCGCCCCATCGCACGGGCTGGGACGTGATCGAGGCGCCCCTGGCGGCGCTGAAGATCGGCGAACCCGCCGACAGGCAGGAAC
>MWBB01000088.1 GCA_002068835.1 Acidobacteria bacterium ADurb.Bin340
GATGTCTGGGTCCGCTTCTGATCCGAAGATCAGGAACGGAACGGGGGGCGCATTTGCGCCCCCCGTTCCGTTCCCGGCCCGAGTTCAATCCAGGTAGAAGCCGACCCCCTGCCAGACCCGGACCCGGGTCTTGCCATCCGCAGCGCGGGCGGGATCGAAGACCAGGCGCTTGGCGGCTTCCACGCACGCCTCGTTGGCCTTCTGGACCCACTCGCCCTCGCCGGGCAGCGGCTGGAGCAGGCGGCTGTCCAGCACCTCGCCGTTCTCGCTCACCAGTACCTGCACCACCACCACGCCACGGCTCACCTTGCGTGCGGAGGGCGTGACACGCGAAAGATTCAGGGGGCGGGCAGGAGTGATCTCCCGCCCCAGGACCACCAGTTCCCCCTCATCCACCTGCCCCCTCAGGCGGGCTTCCGCCTCACCGAGGGCCTTGCGGAGGCGTTCCACTTCCGCCAGGGCAGCTGCGCGCTCCGCCTCGGCTTTCTGGACATCCCTCAGCAGGTTCTCGCCACCGCTCTGGTTCTCCTTCAGCACCCCCCGAAGCTGGTCCAGCGCTTTGCGGGCGGCTTCCGCCTCTTCCCGGGCCAGATCCCGGCTCCTCTGGGCTTCCGCCAGATCCCGCTGCAGGCTCTCCGTTGCCGCGAGGCGGGTCTTCAGCCCATCCCGTTCCGCCGTGAGGCGCTTCACCTGGGCCTGGAGCTGGGCGGTGGTGGCCTTGGGCTTGGGCGGAGCGGCGGACAGGATCGACAGGGAACAGACAAGGCAGGCTGCAAGACGGAGCGTCACGAATCCCTCCAGTGGGGCAAGAGATCCCGGAGGCTACCGGAATGCGGCCTGGGTCCCTCCTGCCAGGGGTTTCTGCACCCTGAGAATCCCACGCTTCAGCAGCTTCGCAAAGATGGCCATGCATTCATCGTGGGGAAAGGGCGAGATGGAGATGATGTCCTTGATGCTCCAAACCCCGTTGACCCGGGTGGCCAGGAAGGCTTCGTTGGGCCCGAGCTGGGCCTGCATCAGTTCCTCGATGCTCACGGCCAGTTCGGGAACGCCCCCTTCATCCAGCTTGGTTTCCTCGAGGAGGTGCTCCACCACCTCCAGCATCCGGCTGGCCTCGGGCAGCTTGGGATCCACGGTCAGGAGGGTGCGCAGCTCCTCCTGGGCCTCCTGGAGCTTCTGGCGCTCCACCAGCTGGCGGGCCCGCTGGAGCTGGAGGCTGCTGCGCTCGCCCAGGCGCCCTCCGGCCTGGAGGATCCGCACCAGGCCGCGCTCGTGGAGATCGAAAAGCAGCTTGCTGGCCTTGAAGTCCGAAGCCCGCATCTCGATCACGAGCTGGTCCACCGTTTTGTGGCCATCGAGCCGGGCAAGCATGTCCGCATCCTCGGGCGCCAGGGGCAGCTGCTCGGCAATGGCTTCCGAAATGGCATCCGCCACGGCATCCCCGCCCTTGATCACCTGCCGGATGCGCTTCCACTCGTCCACCCGGCGAGCGCCCTCCAGCACGATGCCCGTAACATCCAGGCTGAGCATCACGGAACGCTGGTTGGGCATTTCGCCATCACGGAATTCGAAGGTGCCGATGTCCCAGAGGAAAGCGTCGTAGATGGATTCCTCCACCTTGAGCTGGACGATGCGGCGGATCTCCGCTTCGGAGATGAGCTGACGGTTCACCAGGATGCGGCCCAGAAGCTGGTTCTCGTCCTCCTGGGTGGCCAGGGCCTCCCGCAGCTGGGCCTCGGTGATGCGGTTGAAGGCGAGCAGATACTGGCCCAGGTACTCCCGGGGATCCGTGGACCAGGCACCGGTGATCCGACCGTCATGGAAGGAGACCCGCTTGGTGTGGAGGAAGCCGACCAGCTCCAGCACCCCCGACTTCTTGCCCACAGCGAGCCACTGGAGGATGTCTTCCAGTCCCATCGTGGCCAGTTCGCCCTTGAGCCCCATGATGTCGCGCCCTCCCGATGCCGCCCATCCCGGATCCCGGGGCTGGCCCCGGCCCCCTGGGACCGCTCTATCTCATCGGAGGATACCGCGACCCGCTGAAGCCGGAAGCTCCCGCAGGTCAGCCACCAGCGCACGGATCGCCCCATTCAGCCGAATTGGTTCATGGCGGACCTGGGCCCCCTCGGGATCCAGGAGGGGAGCCTGGACCACCGGAACGCCCACCAGGGAGGCGGAACGGGCCTGGAGGGGAAGAAGGCCCTGGGCCGCGTAGGCCGCCAGCGCCTCCGGCGAAGGGCTCAGGTCATTCACCAGGACCGCGTCCAGCGCGAGCCCGCCGAATGCCTGGAGGATGGCCACATGCGCTTCCAGATCCAGGCCGGTGCTTTCGCCGGCCTCGGTCATGAGGTTGGCCACGTAGATCCGAGGGGCCGATGAATGCCGGATCGCTGCCTGCAGTTCAGGAATGAGCAGGTTCGGCAGGGTCGAGGTGTGCAGGCTGCCCGGCGCGAACAGGACCAGGTCCGCCTGCAGCACGGCCAGCAGGGCCTCCGGCAGGGGTTCGGGATCCCGAGGTTCCAGCCAGATGCGGGGAAAGGGGGCGCGCCCCGCATTCACCGCCACCTCGCCCACATAGGAATCGCCCTCCCAGGATTCGGCCAGGAGGTTCACAGGCACCGCTGTGGAGGGCACCAGGCGTCCCGCCGTCACCAGGCTTTCGCCCAGGAGGCGCAGGCCTTTGGCCCAGTTGCCCGTGAGGTCCGCTGCGGCGAGGAGCATCAGGTTGCCCAGGGCATGACCCGCCAGGGGCCCCTCGCCCTTGAATCGATAGGCCAGCAGGTCCGCCAGGATCGAGGTGTCTTCCGTCAGAGCGGACAAGCAATTCCGAAGATCCCCGGGAGGGATGCCGCCCAGTTCGCTCCGGAGCCGTCCTGAGCTTCCGCCGTTGTCCGAAACGGTCACGATCCCCGTAAGCCTCCAGGGATCCTGGGGCCGGGTGGCCTCGGGCTTGAGGGCCCTGAGCAGGGCTGCCAGACCGGTGCCGCCCCCCAGGGCCACCACCTTCAGGGGCTGGTCCGGATGCAGCTCCCGGACCTTCGGCACGCTCCTAGCCGAGGTTCTGGAAGGCCGGATGACGGCGCACGCTGTCGAAATCCGGTTCCATGCGGAAGGTGAAGAACAGATCCGGTTCCGTGGCCAAGGCCGCCTTCAGGGCCGCCGCAGCTTCCTCGTAGCGCCCCAGCTGAACCAGCGCCGTGGCCTTCAGGTAGTCCACCCTGGCCCCGCCCTTCCCGGCCTTCTCGAGGATCTGGAGCGCTTCCTCGGCCTCCCAGGAATTCAAGTGGAGGGTGGCCTTGGCGAAGGGTTCACCAGCATCCTGCTTTTTGGAAGGCTCCGCCTTGGGCGCCAGGGCCGCGAGGCGGGTCCGGATGGCCCGGGCCAGCACCGGCTGGGCCTCGGCTTCGGGAAGCAGCGCTTCGAGCTGAACGACCCCCTCCGCCCGTTTGCCCCCCTGGCAGAGCGCCAAGGCCGCTGCAAAGCGGGTTTCGAGGTTTCCACTGGGAGACATCTTGGCCGGAGCCGGGCTCTTCGCCTTGGTCGACATGAAAAGTTCCTCGCTGGTGTCAGCCACTTAACTATAGCGGGAGCCGACGCGCTTTTGAACGTATCGACCCCCGGCGATCACACTTTGAAGATCGCGGATTCGCGGTTGAGCAGACGGGTGGAAAGCCAGGTCATCAGAGCCGCCAGGCCGATGGTCATGCCCAGCGCCACCAGGTACTCGAAGGTGTTGCCCTGCTGCGCGAAGAGTTTGCGGATGGCGATGCTCACGTTGACCACAGGGATGTAGGGCAACATCGGCCACTTCTCGATGCCCGGCGCCATGGTGAAGACCCCCAGGACGACCACCAGGATGATCCCCGGCGTCAAAGCCGTGCCGGCTTCCACAGTGTTCCGGGCCTGGATGCCGCCCAGGATGATGAGGTTCGCGAAGAAGAGCCCCAGCGGGATCATCAGCAGGAAGCTGAGGCCCAGGGTGACGGGACTGGCGATGGCACTCAGGCCCGCAAGGCTCGGACCCCCCGCCGCCGCGGCCTGGGCGGCTCCGGATCCGGCAGCATCCGACACCAGCCGGCCCATGGCGAACCCCATGCTGGCCAGGTTCACGAGGGCGCTCAGCAGCCCAATGGAGAACACGTAGAGCAGCTTGCCGAGGATGATCTGGTTCCTGGGAAGGCTGGTGGCCAGCAGGCTCTGGATGGTGCCCCGCTCCTTCTCGCCAGCCGTGGCGTAGATGCCGTGCTGCATGGCCCCGGCGAACATCATGAGCATCAGGATGTAGGGCAGGAAGGAGCCCAGCGCCTTGCCGATGGTGCGGCCCATGTCGCCGGCCTGGACGGCCTCGATTTTCGTGGGGGTGGCCAGCTCGCCGGAAGCCCCCAGGGCGGAGAGCCGGGCCTTCACCCAGGTCTCGTCCTGACGCTTGAGGGCATCCTTCAGGCGGGTCAGCCCCAAGCGCGAGGCGGCTTCGCTGGGGTCATAGGAGGCTTTCACCGTGAAGGTTTCCTGGCGCCCCAGCTTGGCTGCGGCATCGGGCTCAACCTCCACGATGAGGTCCAGATCCTGGTTGGTCAGGGCCTTGCGGGCCTCGGGAACGGCCTTGTCCACCCGCTCGAAGTGGCGGGCATCGGACTGGATCAAGGGGGTCAGCACCTGCGCCGGGTCCACCAGTACCACGCGGCTGGCGCGCCCCTGGCGCTTGGCTTCGTCGTTCTTGTTGAGCTTCCCGATCATGCCGAACAGCAGGGGGTAGAGCAGCAGGGGCAGCACGAAGGTGAAGAACAGGGTCTTGCGGTCCTTCCCGAGCTCCAGGAACTCCTTCTTGCAGACGAGCAGGGCGCCCCGCATCACGCACCTCCCTTGGAGTCAGCAGCCAGCTGGAAGAAGACCTCGTCGAGGGTGTGGGTTCCATACCGCTGGAGGATCTCCCGGGGCCCAGCATCCCCGTGCAGGGTGCCGTCGAAGATGATCCCGACACGGTCGCAGATCTCCTCCACCATGGGCATCACGTGGGTGGACACGATCACGCTGCGGCCTTCGGATTTCATGATGCGCAGCAGGTCCAGCACCGTCTTCGCCGTCAGCACGTCCAGCCCCGTGGTGGGCTCATCGAAGATCACTGCCTTGGGGTCGTGGAGCAGGGCTCGGGCGATGGAGACTTTCTGCTTCTGGCCGCTGGAGAACCCTTCCATCTTCACGTCCGCGAAATCGGAGAGTTCCAGCTTCTCCAGCAGGTGCAGGCCCCGCCGTTCGGCCACCTTGGATTCCACCCCCTGGAATTCGCCGAAGATGCGCAAGTACTCCCGGGGCGTGAAACGGCCATAGACGCCCAGGTCCGTGCTGAGGTAGCCCACCAGGGCCCGGCCCCGCTCGGGCTGGGCCTGGATGTCGGTGCCGCAGATGTGGATGCTGCCCTGGTCAGGGTTCATGAGGCCCGCAATCATGCGCAGGGTCGTGGACTTGCCCGCCCCGTTGGGCCCGAGCAGCCCGTAGATCTCCCCCGGCTCCACCTTCAGGCTCAGTCCCCGGACCGCTTCGATGCGCTTGCGGGTCCGGGTCTTCTTGTCGCGTACATGAAAAGTCTTGTGAACATCCGAGAGCTGGATCACGCTCCCCCTCCTGGTCGAAGAACCCGGTCAGTCTAGGCCCGGGGTGGCGCGGGTTCCGGGGCCCCTGGCCGGATGGCCGAGGGCCCGGGGCGAACGGTGGCTCCGTTCCGGTCAGCGGAGGAGGCCCCACCCCAGGACCGCAACCCCTGCCAAGGCGCAGTAGAGGGCGAAGCCCTGCAGGCGGGGCGTGCGCGTGAAACGATCCAGAAGGCCGATAGCGCCGTAGCCCGCAAGGCCCGCCACCACCACGCCCACCCCGCAGAGCAGGCCGGGATGGGCCGAGCCTGCCGGGAAGGCCATCTCCGGCGGCAGCGGCTGGCCCCTGAGCAGCGGTCCCACCAGATGCCTACCCTCCATCAGGGCCGCAGCCCCGATGGTGGGAATGCCCAGCAGGAAGCTGAACCGAGCGGCTGCGGGCAGCTTCAGGCCAGAGAAAACGCCCATGGCGATGGTGGAGCCGCTGCGGGACAGGCCGAAACCTCCGCCCAGTCCCTGGATGGTCCCGATGGCCAGGGCATCCCGCATGCGCACTTCGCCGACCTCGCGGCCCTCGTTCCGCTTCGCAAGGCGGTTGGCAATCCACAGAAGCAGCGCCGTGGCCAGAAGGAACAGGCCGTAGACCCAAAGATGCCCCTTCTGGGCCTCCTTCAGGGGCTTGGTGGCCAGCGCCAGCACCCCCGTGGGCACCATGGCCGCCAGCAGCCACAGGCCCAGGCGCCGACCTTCGGGATCGCCTCCCAGCAGTCCCGACAGGATGCGGAACAGTTCCCGGCGGAAGTACACGCACAGCGCCGCCAGGGTGCCTGCGTGGAGCAGCACATCGAAGGCCAGCGGCATGCTCCGTCCCACCAGCAGGTTCTCCGCCACCGTAAGATGGGCCGTTGAAGAAACCGGCAGGAATTCCGTGAGGCCCTGCACCAGGCCCAGCAGGATGGCGTGCCAAAGATTCATGCCCACTCCACGCAAAAGGCCAGTTTGCCAGAGGGGACACCCGGGCCGGGGGTGGTTCAATGGAACCATCCCCCGGAGGTTCCATGCGCATCCTGGATTTCCGTTCCGACACGGTTACGAAGCCCGGCCCGGACATGCGGGCCGCCATGGCCGCGGCCGATGTCGCCGACGACATCCTGGATCGTGATCCCACCATGGACCGCCTGGAGCGGCAGGTGGCCGAACGGCTGGGGCACGAGGCGGGCCTCTGGACCCCCTCCGGCTGCATGGCCAATGCCGTGGCGCTGATGGTCCACCTGCAGCGGGGGGACCGTTTCCTCACCCCGGCCCTGGCACATGTGATGGGCCAGGAACTGGGCACCCCCGCTTGGCTGGCCGGAGGCATGCCCGAGGTCCTGCCGTGGGAAGGCGGCCCTGGGAAGATCACCCCCCACCAGGTCGCCCGCCACGCGGTCAACCCGGGCCACTACTACGCGATGCGCACGACCCTGCTCTCCCTCGAAAACACCCACAACTTCGCGGGCGGGACCTTCTACAGCGCCTCGGAGCACCGTGCGCTTGTGGAATCGGCCCAGACCCACGGCCTCAAGGTCCACCTTGATGGCGCCCGCCTGTGGAATGCTTCCGTGGCCTCCAGGGAATCCCTTTCGGACCTGGCCTGGGGTGTGGATTCCGTGAATGTCTGCCTGTCCAAGGGTCTGGGCGCTCCGCTGGGATCCGTGCTCTGCGGCGGTCGCGCCTTCATCGAGCAGGCCCGGCGGGTGCGCAAGATGCTGGGCGGAGCGGTCCGCCAGGGCGGCGTGGTGGCCGCGGCGGGCCTGGTGGCCCTGGACCATCTGCCCCGCCTGGCCGAGGACCACGCCAAGGCCCGCCGCCTGGCGGAGGGTCTTCGGGCCCTGGGGTTCAACGTGGCCGAGCCCCCCACCAACATCCTGATGGTGCCGGTACTGGACATCCCGTTGGCCCTTCGGATGCTGGAGGACGCTGGCATCCGTGCGCTGCCCGTGGGATCCGCCCTCCGCTTCCTCACACACCGGGATCTCGCAGCAGAGGATGTGGAAGATGCGCTCCAGCGCATGAAGCCTCTGGTGGAACCGCTCCTGACCACCTGGGAAGGCCCCCGTCCCATGGCGTGATGCCACGGGACAACTCCCGGCCGCCCGCACCCCGGGAATCCCCGGCGCGGATCCATCACGGAGTTCCAGGCCATGTATTCCTTCCTTGGCGCCATCCTCTTCCTGCTTCTGGGATACGCGCTCTATGCGCGCTACCTCGCGCGGCTCTTCGGGGCCGATCCCGCCCGGGTAACCCCGGCGGTGGCGAGCGCCGACGGCGTGGACTTCATCGTGATGCCGCCCTGGAAGGTGTTCCTGATCCAGCTCCTGAACATCGCCGGTCTGGGCCCCATCTTCGGGGCGCTCCAGGGCGCGCTCTTCGGGCCCGTGGCCTTCCTCTGGATCGCCCTGGGCAGCGTGTTCGCCGGGGCCGTCCACGACTACCTGGGGGGCATGATCTCCCTGCGCCAGAACGGCGCCAGCCTTTCCGAAATCCAGGGGCGCTTCCTGGGGCTAGGCATGCAGCGCGCCATGCGCTTCTTCACGCTGCTGATGATGGTGCTTGTGGGCGTCGTCTTCGTCACGGGACCTGCGAAGCTGCTGGCCTCCCTGACCCCGGCCACCCTGGATACGACCTTCTGGGTGGTGGTGATCTTCCTCTACTACTTCCTGGCCACCGTGCTGCCCATCGACATGCTGATCGGGCGCCTCTACCCGGTCTTCGGCGTGGCCCTGATGGTCATGGCCCTGGGGGTGGGAGGCGCCCTCCTGCTGAAGGGCTACCGGATCCCGGAAATCAGCCTGGCCAACCTGCATCCCCAGAAATTGCCCATCTTCCCGATGCTCTTCATCACCATCGCCTGCGGAGCCATCTCAGGTTTCCACGCCACCCAGTCCCCGCTGATGGCCCGCTGCATGGCCAACGAACGGCTGGGCCGACCGATCTTCTACGGCGCCATGATCGCCGAAGGCGTGATCGCCCTGGTCTGGGCCGCAGCCGGAATGGCCTTCTACCGCGGCATCCCGGGGCTCGATCAGGCCCTGGCCGCCAGCGGCCCCGGCGGCGCCGTCCACACCATCACCACCACCCTGCTGGGAACCACGGGCGGCGTGCTGGCCATGCTGGGGGTCATCGCCTGCCCCATCACCTCCGGCGACACCGCCTTCCGCAGCGCCCGCCTGATCCTGGCCGATGCCCTGGGCATCGCCCAGGGGCCGATCTCCCGCCGTCTCCTGCTCGCCCTGCCCCTCTTCGCTGCGGGCACCGCCCTCACCTTCGTCAACTTCGAAGTGATCTGGCGCTACTTCGCCTGGGCCAACCAGACCCTGGCCGCCGTCACCCTCTGGGCCCTCGCCGTGTTCCTGGCCCGGTCGGGGAGGAACCACTGGGTCGCCACCCTCCCCGCCCTGCTCATGTCCGCCGTCTGCCTCGCCTACATCCTCCAGGCCCCCGGGGGTCTGGGCCTGGGACCGCGCCTGTCCAACAGCCTCGCCGTGGGATGGGCAGCTGTATTGATGATGGGGTTCCTGGGACGGAAGAGGTCAGGATGGGGGCCCGAAACAGGCGGCAGGGATGGCCTGGGCTCGCCCTCCTGATGTCCAGGGCTCCAACGGGTCCCCTTGGGCTCCCAGGCCTGAGAGCGCCTAACAAAACTCCCGAGGAGCCGCGACGATGTCAAACCGCGTGAACCAGCCAGGAAGAGGCCGCACCG
>MWBB01000089.1 GCA_002068835.1 Acidobacteria bacterium ADurb.Bin340
AGGTGTGCCCTGGTGCCGTAACCCTTGTGCCGGCCAAAGCCATAACCCGGGTAGCGCACGTGCATCTCCCCCATCAGCGCATCCCTTGCCACCTTCGCCAACACCGAGGCGCAAGCAATGCTCAAAGAGCGGCAGTCCCCTTTCACCAGCGCGGTTTGCGGGGTACTCACGTCCTTGAGCTTGAAGTAATCAATCAGCAAATGCTCGACCGGCCGCGCCAATCCTTTCAAAGCCCGCTTGGCTGCCAATCGTACAGCAGCAGCAATGCCCAGCGCGTCAATTTCATCCGCCCCGCCAAACCCCACCTGCCAATCCAGGGCGATTGCCTTTATCTTCTCTGCCCAGTAGTTACGCTGCTCAGGCCGCATCTGCTTAGAATCCCGCACCCCCGCCAGGCGGCTTTCAAGCGCAGCCAAGCCTGCCGAATATCCTTCCGGTCCAGGAGCCCCAGGCGCCCCAGTGCGTGGTCCATCCCCGCTTCGATGAGGGGCCGGCTGTCCGCCAGCGTGCCGTCGAAATCCCAGACGATGAGCTTCATCCCTCGATGATGGCAGAGCCTTCCGCCTTCGGCTTCCCGCAGAAGCGCTCCACCAGGGTGGCCGTGGTGAGATCCCCCGTGACGTTGAGCACCGTGCGGCTCATGTCCAGCAGGCGGTCCACGCCCAGGATCAGGGCGATGCCTTCGGGCGGCACGCCCACCATGGCCAGCACCATCATCAGCAGGGGCAGGGAGCCGCCCGGGATGCCCGCCACGCCGATGGCTGTGACCACGGACATGAGCACCACCACCAGCTGCTGGCCCAGCCCCAGGTTCACGCCGAAGACCTGGGCCAGGAAGAGCACCGTGGCGCCTTCGAAGAGGGCCGTACCGTTCATGTTCATGGTGGCGCCCAGGGGCAGCACGAAGCCCGCCACCTGGGGGGAGATGCCCAGATCCCGCTCGGCCGTCTGGATGCTGGTCGGCAGGGTGGCGTTGCTGGAGCTGGTGGAGAAGGCGGTCACCATCACCACCCGGATCCGCCGGAGGAAGTCCAGGGGCGAACGCCGCGCCAGCAGCCGCAGCACCAAGCCGTAGCCCACGATCTGAAAGAGGAGCATCGAACCCAGCACCGTGAGCATGTATTTCAGGAGGTTCCACAGCAGCTGGTAGCCGAAGCGCGCGGCCACGCTGAAGATCAGGCAGAAGACCCCCAGCGGAGCCAGCTTCATCACCAGTTCGATGATGGCCACCATGGCCTCGCCCAGGCTTTCCAGCACGCCCTTGAGCGGGGCCGCCCGGTCCTCCCTCATGCGCGTCAGAGCGATGCCCAGCACCAGGGCGAAGAAGATCACCGCCAGCATGTCGCCGTTGGCCGCGGCCTTCACCGGGTTCCTCGGCACGATGTTCACCAGCAGGTTGATGTCGAAGGTGGACTGGGAGAGCCCCATCTTTTCGGTCATCTGGGCCGTGTCGCCCCGGTAGGCCTCCATGAGCTGGGTCTTCACCGCCGGATCCAGGCTGCGGCCCGGCTGGACGAGGTTCATTGCCCCCAGGCCCAGGGTGGTGGAAAGGGCCGTGAGACCCAGGAAGCAGGCCAGGGTCACGGCCCCCACCCTGCCCAGACGCTTCAGATCCCCCAGGCCTGCCACGCCCAGGGCCAGGGTGGAGAGGATGAGGGGGATCACCACCATGATCAGGGCGCCCAGCCACATGCGGCCCAGGGGCTCGATGGCGTAGCGGATGGCCCCGGCCAGCGCCGGATGGTCGCCCAGGCCCAGCCGAGCCAGGAGCCCGAGGGCCAGGCCCGCCAGGAGGCCGAGGAGGATGCGCGCAGGGCCGGACATGCCTGGAACCTAGCTTGGCCCCGAAGCCTCGTCAATCGAGGGTTCCGCGGCCTCTGGTGCCATCCTGGGTAAACGGTTTCTCTCCCTGATGCGTAGGCCGTCCCGTCCCAGGAGTCTTTCGTGATCGCTTTCGAACACCTCGAGGTGCGCTATGGGCCCGTGGTGGCCCTGCGGGACCTGACCCTCGCCCTGGAGGACGGGGTCATCGGTCTGCTGGGGCCCAACGGCAGCGGCAAGTCCACCCTGCTCAAGACCCTGCTGGGCCTGCTGAGCCCCGCCCAGGGCGGCGGCACGGTGCTGGGGGTGCCCCTGGGCAGCCCCAGGGCCGCGGAGCTGCGGGCCCGCATCGGCTACATGCCCGAGTACGACGCCCTCATCGAGGATGCCTCGGCCTTCGAGCAGGTGGCCTTCTGGGGCGAGCTGTCGGGCCTGCCTGCGGAGCAGAGCCGGGACCGGGCCCACGAGGTGCTGCACTTCGTCGGCCTGGATGAAAGCCGCTACCGCAAGGCCTCGGGGTACAGCACGGGCATGCGCCAGCGGGTGAAGCTGGCCCAGGCCCTGGTGCATTCGCCGGAGCTGGTCTTCCTGGATGAGCCCACGAACGGGCTGGATCCCGATGGCCGCCGCCGGATGCTGGACTTGGTGCTGAAGGTGCGGGCCGAGCTGGGCACCGGCGTGATCCTGGCCAGCCACCTGCTGGAGGATGTGGAACGCTGCGCGGACCAGTTGGTGATCCTGGACCAGGGCCAGGTGAAGGCCGCGGGCTCCATGGAGGGCCTGCGGAGGATGCTGGCCCGCCGCTTCGAACTGCGCTTCCTGGATCCCCTCGCCGCCGAGCAGGAAGCGGCGCTGGCGGAACTGGGGACCGTGCTGGAGGGCCGGAACGGCCTCTACGACCTGGAATTCGCTGCGGCGGAACCCGCCGCCGCCTTCCGCTGGGCCCAGGCCCACGGAACCGTGCTGGTGCAGCTGACGCCCCGCCATGACCGGCTGGACGAGGTCCTGATCCGCGCCCTGCACGGCACGCCGGATGATCTCCGGGGGACCGGCCTGCGGCCTACGCCCCCGGACCCCCGCGCCGTCGGAGGCACAGCCTCCTCCGGCTTCCCGGCTCCGGGAGGGAACTGACATGCCGATCTACGCGACCAGCGCTTTCCGGGGGACCGGCCTGCGGCCTACGCCCCCGGACCCCCGCGCCGTCGGAGGCACAGCCTCCTCCGGCTTCCCGGCTCCGGGAGGGAACTGACATGCCGATCTACGCGACCAGCGCTTTCCGGGGGACCGGCCTGCGGCCTACGCCCCCGGACCCCCGCGCCGTCGGAGGCGCAGCCTCCTCCGGCTTCCCGGCTCCGGGAGGGAACTGACATGCCGATCTACGCTCCGACCTTGCCGCCCCGCCCCGAACGGGGGCTGGGGGATCCGCCGGCCCTGGTGCTGGCCCGCTTCGATGTGCGCCGGGTGCTGCGGCAGCGCATCGGGATGTTCTTCCTGTTCACGCTGGGCGTCTGGCTCCTCATCAAGCTGGTGATGCTCTACGTGAACCATCTGCTGGGCACCAAGACCCAGCTGGCGGGGGTGAAGGACCTGGCCACCGCGCTCCTGCCCCAGGGCGCCGCCTTCCAGGCGGATTTCCTCTCAGGCCCCATGCTCTTCGTCATCTGGCTGCTGGCGGCCTTCGTGGGCGGTGGCCTGGTGGCCCGGGACACGCTCCACCGCATCCGGCCCCTGATGTACGCGCACCCCGTGCGGCCCGCCGACTACTGGATGGGCAAGGCCCTCACAGCGGTGGGCCTGCCCTTGGCGGTGATGCTCCCCTTCATCCTGCTGCCCTGGGTCCTCTCCCTGCTCATCGCGGGCGGCGCAGGGCCTGTGTGGCCCACGCTGCCGCTGCGGATGATCCCTGCGGCCCTGGCCATCGCCCTGCTCATGGGCGCCGTGACCCTGGGCGCCTCGGCCCTGGCCGCCACACCCCGGGCCGGGGTGGGCTGGTCCCTGGGCATCCTCTTCGGGCTCAACGCGCCCGCCACGGTGCTGGCCAAGGTGCTGGATCAGCCCGCCTGGCAGGCCCTCTCGCCCACGGATCTTGCCGCCGCCTGGCCCCAGCTGCTCTGCGGCGTAACCCCGCCCGCCCTGGGCTGGCTGCCCACGGCCCTGGGCACCGCCGCCCACCTGGCGGTCTGGGCCTGGATCCTGCGGATGCGCACCCGTCCCTCCGAGGCTGTCCTATGAGCGCCCTCCTCCGCCTCGAACGCGCCTCCCTGCGCTACGGCCAGATCCTCGGCCTTTCGCCCACGTCCTTCGAACTGCCCGAGGGCGGCGGCATCACCGGCCTGCTGGGCCCCAACGGCTCCGGCAAGTCCACCCTCATCCAGATGGTGTCGGGCCTGCTGCCCCCCAGCAGCGGCACCGTGGAAGTCTTCGGGCAGGCGCCCTTCCGCAACCCGGCGGTGCTTTCACGCATTGGCCTGGTGCCCGAAGGGGACCGCTTCCCCACGGGCCTCAAGGCCCGGCGCTGGCTGCGCATGATGGGCGAACTGAGCGGCCTCCAAGGCCCGGCCCTGGAGGCCGCCCTGGAGGAAACCCTGGCGCTCGTGGGCATGGAGCACCGGGCGGACCTGCCCTTCGCCGCCATGAGCAAGGGCATGCGCCAGCGCATCCGGCTGGCCCAGGCCCTGATGCACCGGCCGGAGCTGCTGATCCTCGACGAGCCCTTCAACGGCCTCGATCCCGAAGCCCGCCTCACCCTCATGGATCTCCTGCGCCGCCTGGCCGCGGGGAGCACCCGGGTGCTGGTGAGCAGCCATATCCTCAGCGAAGTGGCCCAGCTCACGGACCGCATCCTGCTCCTCTTCCGGGGTCGGCTGCTGGCGGAGGGCAGCGTGCCCGAAATCCGCGAACTGCTGGACCGCCATCCCGTGGAGCTGCGCCTGGTGGCCGAAAGCGCCCAGGCGGTGGCCCGGTGGGCCGTGGAGCACGGAGAGCTGGTGGCCCTGCGGCTGGAGGAATCCGGCGCCGTGCTGGCGGTGCGGAACCCCCGCAGCTTCCTGCCCAAGCTCCAGGACGCCGCCGCCCGCGGCGAGCTGCCCCTGCGGGCCCTGGATCCCATCGACCTGAACCTGGATGCGGTCTTCCAGTACCTCACCAAGGACCACGCCTGAGGCCGCCATGTCCCCTGCCCTGACCCCTCCCACCCCGCTCCAGACCCTCGCCGCCGTGGTGAAGGGCTACCTGCCCCGCACCCTCCAGCCCCGGGGCTGGATCCTCGCGGCCCTGGCCGTGGTGCCCGTCCTGCTGGCCCTGGGCCTCCAGGCCGTGGTGATGCACTTCGAAGGCACCTCCGCCTCCTTCGGCCTCCAGCTCTTCCATCAGGTGACGGTGCGCCTGGTGCTGCCCATCCTGGCCCTGGTAGCCGCCCCCGGCGGCATCCGGGAGGATCTGGAGCAGCGCACCCTGCCCCTGCTGCTGGTGCGCCCCGCCGCCGTGTGGGCCTACCCCATGGCCAAGGGCCTGCCCTGGTACGCCTGGGGCGCCTTCTGGCTGGTGCTCTCCACCCTGGGCCTTCCCGCCCTGGGCGCCGATGCCGCCGGTCTGGGCCGCCTGGCCCTGGCTTTGGCCCTCGCCTTCTGGGCGCAGCTCGCCGTGGCCACGGCCCTGGGCCTCTTCTTCAAGCGGGGCATCCTCTGGGGCGCCCTCTGGTTCTTCGCCTGGGACCCCCTGGTGCGCATCTTCCCCGGCAACCTCCAGCGCTTCACCTTCCTCCACTACATCGAAAGCCTCGCCGGCAGCCGCGGCGGCAGCGTGACCCCCTCCCAGATCCTGGCCCAGGAGCAGATCACCACGCCCTTCCTCCTGGCGGCCCTGGCCCTCATCGCCATCGGCCTCGCCGCCTGGGCCCTCAGCGGCTGGCGCCTCCACCGCACCCCCATCGGCCTCGCCGGAGCCGAAGCGGAAGGGTGAACCGGGGCCGGGAGCCGAGCGTCTGGCGTCGGGAGGTCAAGAGGTGCGAGACCCGAAGAAATTAAAGGCCTTCCACATGGCCGATGCCCTGGTTCTGAAGGTGTACGAAGCCACCCAGGCGTTCCCTCCCGAGGAGCGCTACGGGCTTGCGGCCCAGATCCGGAAATCGGCCGTTTCCGTGGCCTCCAACCTTGTGGAAGGGTGCGCGCGGAAATCGGAAGCAGACTTTTTGCGGTTCCTGGACATCGCCTATGGCTCGGCCTGCGAACTGGAATACCAACTCAGCCTTGCTCACCGCCCGGGCTGGCTCTCCGATACCGACAGCCTGAGCGAGCCCGCCACCCAACTCTCCAAAGTACTCCATGGTCTGAGGCGATCCCTGAGTCCTGACACCAGCCTCGAGAAGCCATAGCTGTGCAACTCGCCCCCCCAAGCCTCCTCTCGACTCCAGACTGCCGACCCCAGACTCCAACCCCCGAACCGGTAGACTCGATGGATGCCTGAAGCCCCCCTCCGAACCACCACCGCCCGCGGCACCGAGATCCTGGTCGAACCCCTTTCGCACGTGCGGAGCTGCTCGGTGGGGTTCTGGGTGCGGCGGGGCAGCTGTCATGAAGGGTCCACCGAAGAGGGGCTGGCCCACTTCATCGAGCACACGGTCTTCAAGGGGACGGAGCGCTATCCGGATCCCGAGACCCTGAGCGCCGCCACGGATGCCCTGGGGGGCCACCTGGACGCCTTCACGGGCAAGGAGACGGCCTGCTTCTACGGGAAGGTGCTGCGGGAGCAGCTGCCGGACCTGCTGGACCTGCTGGGGGAGCTGGTGACGGCGCCTCGCTTCGAGGCGGAGGAGCTGGGCCGTGAGCGCAGCGTGATCCTGGAGGAGATCGCCCAGAGCGAGGACCAGCCGGACGACTGGGCCAGCGAACTCTTCTACCTGAACTTCTGGAAGGGCGGCGCCCTGGCCCACCCCATCCTCGGCCGGCCCGAGCAGGTGGCCGCCTACGGCCCTGCGGAGGCCCGCGCCTTCTTCCACAAGACCTACCGGGCTCCCAACCTGCTGGTGGCCGCCGCGGGAGACCTGGATCCCGCGGCCTTCCTGGACCTGCTGAACCCCATCCTGGACAAGCTGCCGGAGGGCGCCTGGAACGAAGCGCCTCGCCCCAGCCGACCCTCGCCCTTCCTCCTGAACGTGCCCCGCAAGGACCTGCAGCAGGTGAGCCTCGTGATGGGCTTCCCCGCCTGCAGCCACCAGGCCGAGGACCGGGTGGCCACCCACCTGCTGGCCCAGATCCTGGGGGGTGGCATGTCCAGCCGCCTCTTCATGGAGCTGCGGGAAAAGCGGGCCCTCTGCTACCAGGTGGGCAGCTACCCCACCCACTACGCCGACACCGGCGCCCTGCAGATCGCCGCCGGATGCTCCGCCGACAAGGCCCGGGAATTCGTGCAGCGCACCGTGGCGGAATGCCTGCGGCTGGCCCGCCAGGGCGCCCGGCCCGAGGAGCTGGAGCGCGCCAGGCTCCAGGCCCGCACCAGTCTCGTCTTCGGCCAGGAGAGCAGCAGCGCCCGCATGTTCGGGCTGGCCCACCAGGCCATCCACATGGACCGGGTGCGCGATCTGGATGCCCAGCTGGCGGAACTGGAGGCCGTGGATCTGGACCAGCTCAACGCCGTGGCGGCCCGCGTCCTCAACCCCGAGGGCTTCGCCGTGAGCGCCCTGGGCACCCGCAAGGGCCGCGACATCCGGCCCGAAGATCTCGTCGGCTAGGTTTTCTGGAGGTTTGCATGCATCGTCCTATCGCCCTGTTCGTCCTGGCCGCCCTCACTCTGGGGGCCCAGGCCCCCGCCCCCAAGCCCAAGGCGCCCGCCAAGAAGAGCGCCCGCGGGGTGCCCGCCTTCCAGGATCTGGAGGGGGGCCTGCGGGTGGCGGACATCCGGCCCGGCAAGGGCGAAGGCGCCCAGGCGGGCCAGACCCTCGTCGTGCTCTACCGGGGCTGGCTCTACGACAAGGCTCTGGGCCGCCAGGGCAAACTCTTCGACCAGGCCATGGACCGCCGCAAGCCTTTCCGCTTCCCCCTGGGTGCGAAGCGCGTCATCCAGGGCTGGGACCGGGGCCTGGAGGGCATGAAGGTGGGCGCCAAGCGGGTGCTCTTCATTCCCGCCGAACTGGCCTATGGCGCCCGGGAGCTCAAGGATGACCAGGGGAAGGTGGTCATCCCCGCCGACAGCACGCTGGTCTTCGAGGTGCAGCTCCTGGCCCTGGAAGACGCACCGGCGGCGCCTTGATGGGCCACCCCTGGGATCAGCCCGCGCCGGAGCGTCCGGGCCGCCCCTCGGTCTGGGCCGCCCTGCCCGAGGATTTCGCGGCCCAGGGCGCGCCGGGCCGCCCGGAGCACCTCTTCACCCAGCTCCAGCACCCCTGGGCCTGGCGGGAGGGCCATCCCTTCCTGGCCAAGGCCACCCGGACCTGGCTGAGCGCGGCCTTCGAGACGCACCTGCCGGAGGTGGTGGAGCGACACCCCAGCGAGGACGGCTCCACCAAGCTGGTGCTCGCCCTCCAGGACGGCCAGCGCATCGAGGCCGTCCACATGCCCCGGGCCGTGCGGAGCCCCCGGGTCACCCTCTGCCTCTCCAGCCAGGTGGGCTGCGCCATGGGCTGCGCCTTCTGCGCCACGGGCACCATGGGCATCCTGCGCAACCTGAGCGCGGGCGAGATCGTGGGCCAGGTGCTGGCGGTGCTCCACGCCCTGGGCCCCGAGCGGCCCAGCCAGGTGACGCTCGTCTTCATGGGCATGGGCGAGCCCCTGCACAACCTCGACGCGGTCCACCGCGCCATCCGCGTGTTCAACCACCCCCGGGGCCTCAACATCAGCACCCGGCGCATCACCGTGAGCACCTCGGGCCTCGTTCCGGGCCTGGAGCGCCTGGCCCACCTGGAGCCGCGGCCCTGGCTGGCGGTCTCCCTCAACGCCACCACCGACGAAGCCCGCTCCGCCCTGATGCCCGTGAACCGCGCCTGGAACCTGGCCCGCCTGCGGGAGGCCCTGGACGGCTGGCCCCTGGCGGAGCGGGAGAAGCTGACCCTCGAATACGTGCTCATGGACGGCGTGAACGACACGCCGGAGGACGCCGCCCGCCTGGCCGCGTGGATGGGCGAGCTGCGCCGCACCCACAACCTGAACCTCATCCGCATGAACGCCCACGCCGGCAGCCCCTTCCGGGAGCCGGACGAAGCCCGGGTGGCCGCCTTCGTGGCGGTGCTCAAAGCCCAGGGCTGCTTCGTGACCCTTCGCAAGAGCCGCGGACGGGATGTGCAGGGCGCCTGCGGCCAGCTGCTGAAGGAAGGGCGGCTCTAGGAGCGTGTCCACGTAATGGGAGGGGCCGCGCTGGGAGCGCCGGGCGGGCAGATCAAGGAAGGCGAGGAAGGGGTAGCGGGAACTACCTTCGACGAGCCTGACGCAGAGCTGCGTGGCCCGCC
>MWBB01000090.1 GCA_002068835.1 Acidobacteria bacterium ADurb.Bin340
TGATCGACCATCTGAACATCCCGGCCGAGGAAATCAAGATCGCCACGGGTGACCAGAAGGAACTGAAGGGTATCGACCTGTTCAAGCCCGGCCCCGTGAAATACATCATCACTCAGAAGGCCCTGGCAGAAGGCTGGGACTGCAGCTTCGCCTACGTCCTGTGTTCCCTGGCGGTGGCCCACAGCGCCACCAGCGTGGAACAGATTCTGGGGCGGGTGCTGCGAATGCCCCAGGCCAAACCCTTTGAAATTGAGGGACTGAACCGCGCCTATGCCGTGGTTCGCAGCGATGCCTTCATGGAAACCATCCGCGACCTGCGCGAATGCCTGGTGAGCTTCCATGGCTTCAGTGTTGTGGAAGCCAACAAGGCTGTGCAACCCCAGGGCACGCCCCTTCTGGACACGGAAACAGAAACGCTGGAATACCTGCAGGCGCCGGTCGTGCTTCCGGGTGTCCAGGTCCATCAGCTTCCCGAACCCTTACGGGCCTTGGTTCGCCAGAACGACCAGGGGCAGGTGGAAGCCCCCCGAAATGTCGTGCGCGCCCATGCCTGTGCCTTCGCCCAGGCCAGCAGCGCCCCCGCAGCCCTGGCCGGCGTGTTGGAACAGGAGACGGTCCGGGCCGAACGGGAAGTCAAGATCCGCATCCCCTGGTTGATGTATGAAGGTGAACGCTTCTCTTCGCTGCACCTGAACACCGACCCGTTGCCAGTGGACACCATCCCGGACGAGGAACTGGCCAAGCTGATCTTCACGCCCCAGGGCGTGGTCTACACCAGTGTTCTGGATATCGACCAGCAGGGCCGCGCCACGGTGCGCGAGGGGATCCAGAACGAACAGCCCCTGCCCTTGGAGACAAAAACGTCGGAAACCCCAGAGCATCTGGCCTGGGACCTGGATGAAGAACTGCACCGCGGATCCGCCAACATGGATGTCCGCCCCCGTGCCGGCAAGGCCTTCAACCTTCGCTTGATCCAGCGGTTTCTGGACCAGGGCGTTCCCCTTCCAGAACTGGATCGGGGCCGCTACCGGCTGAAAGATGCGGTGGATAGCCTATGGTCTGACCTGCGCCTGAAGCTTCGCCGGGCACGCTTCGCGGGCCTCATTGAAACCGATGGCTTCGCTGCCGACCCCGCGCAGGCCCATGTCTTCGGCAACCCTGACTACTACCAGCCCCCAAGGACGTGCCAGAGCCAGGCATTCAAGAAGCACTTGTTCCGGGTTGTCGGCCACATGAACAACGACGAATTGGCCGTGGCACGCATTCTGGATGCCCTGCCGGAAGTAGATACCTGGGTGAGGAACCTGGACAAGGACCGCAACGCCGCGTTTTGGCTGCCATACCCGGAGGATCAGGCGTTCTTTCCCGATTTCATCGCGCAGTTGAAAAACGGGAAAGTGATGGTCTTAGAGGTCAAGGGTGAGTTTCTGGAAAATGCGCAATCCGAGGACAAACGGAAAGTCCTCGAATTGTGGGCACGCACCACTGGGGGCGTTTCCAAGTGGGTGAGTGCGCCGGACCAGACAAGGGGAACCGGGCTGAATCAGTTGGCAACTGAACTGGCACGGGATCTGGCCTAGGCCTGTGGCAGAGATACAGCCCGTGGGCTCCTCCAGGCGGAGTGTCCCAGGTTCCTTCCGGCGTTCCCCCTGGGGTGATCAGGCTTCCTTCCGACCCAGGAACGTGGCCGCCAGGCCGATCAGCACGCCCGGCAGGTAGCCCAGGGCGATGCAGCCGGCGGCGGTGAGGAGCATCACGGGCACGTTGGTGGCCTTGCGGCTGGTTTCGGCCAGGCCCAGGCCGCTGAAGAGGAGCATCACGCCCAGCAGGGCCTTGGGGAAGGCGGCGGCCAGGGCCATGAGGGTGCTGCCGAAGAGCAGGGCCAGGAGGACCTTGGCGGCGCCCAGCAGCAGGATGCTGCCCTGGGTGCGGGCGCCGAAGGCCCACTGGCCCGCCAGTCCCCCGGCGCCGTGGCACATGGGCATGCCTCCGAACCAGCCTGTGAGCAGGTTCATCATCCCCACGCTCAAAGCCACCTTCTTTTCCGAAGGGGCCGCTTCAGGCTTGAGGTCCCGGGCCAGGGCGCAGACGGCCACCACCGAGTTCAGCAGGGTCAGGGGCACCTGGGGCAGGGCGGCCTTCGTGAAGGCCGTCATCCAATCGGCGGCCGGAATGGGTACCCCATGGGGCAGGTGCAGGCCGAGGCGGAGGCCCTGGAGGCTTTCGGGATGGCGCAGCACCGTCACCAGCAGACCTGCCCCGAAGAGGAGGAGGGCCACGGGCAGGCGACGGCCCGCCAGCAGCCACCAGCCCAGCAGGGCCGCGGGGAGGGCCAGCAGCCAGCGGTCCAGGCCCGGCGCCGCCGCCAGTTCCAGGCCCTTGAGGGCCAGGGAGAAGCCCAGGCCCAACTGGAGGCCGCGCACCACGCTGTCGGGGATCCACCGGGCCAGACGGTCCACCCATCCCAGCAGGCCCAGCACGGTCACGATGGCGCTCACGAGCATGCCCGCCGCCAGGATCTGGGGCACCGTGAGGCCCTGGGTGAGGGCCACTGCCGCGATGGCCTTCATGGGCTGCACCGCCATGGGCAGCGCGAACACGAGGCCCGTGAGCAGGTTCAGGGCCCCTGCGAAGAAGAGCGCCACGCCCAGATCCAGCCCGTTCTGCACCGCCATGCCCAGCAGCAGGGGCAGGAAGGTGCCGAGATCCCCCAGCGCCCCCGAAGCCTCCTGGGCATCGAAGCGGGCCTGGGACAGGCGGGCGCGCAGGGCAGTGAACATGCCCCCAGGATGCCAGGGGCGGGAGCCTTCGATGCGCCTCCGCGCCAGGCCGGGCCTCGAACTCATCCGGGGCCGTGGATCGCCCGATGGGGTGGGCAGGAATCATGGTGCGCTCAAGGGAGGATGCATTGACGCTGAACGGACCCTCCTGTGGACCGTCCGCTTCGGACACCCCGGCGGCTTCCATCCTGGTGGTCGAGGATGATCCCCAGTTCGCGGATCTGCTGCAGCGCATCCTCATGCCGCAGTTCGGCGAACTGGTCGTCGCCACGGCCCAGACCCTGGCCGAGGCCCTGGAATACCTGCGCCGCCAAGTCTTCAGCCTGGTGTTCCTGGATTTGAACCTCCCGGACAGCCGGGGGCTGGCGACGCTGGATGCCGTGAGGGCCGAGGCGGATCATGCCCAGATCCTGGTCATGACGGGCGAGGCGGACGAGGAGCTGGCCTTGCAGGCCATGCGACGGGGCGCCCACGACTATCTGGTGAAGGGGCGCCTCTCCTCCGAAGCGCTGCGGCGGGTGGCGCGCTACGGGGTGGAGCGCCACCTGGCGGCCATGGAGCTGATGCGATCGCGGTTGCTGCTCCAGGCGGGGCTGGATGCGCTGGCCCATGCGCTGGCGGTTCTGGATCCTTCGGGGCGGATCCTGCTGGTCAATGCAACCTGGGAGCGGCAGGAGGAGGGGAATCCCCTGGTCTGCTGCGCGCGCAAAGGGATGAGCTATACCGAGGCGCTGGCGGCTCTGGACGGGGGCCATGGCGTCGCTGCGGTCCAGCTCCGCAAATGCATTGACGAGGCTCTCGCCGGGGTGCGGGACCAGCACACGCTGGACTATCGGCTGGAGTTCTCCGGACGGGAGTCCTATTTCTCGGCTTCGGTGGTCCGGTTCTTCTCCCAGGGGTGCCTGCACGTGGTGGTGTCCCACGTGGACATCACCGAACGGAAACGGATGGAAATGCGGCTCCGTTCCACCGAGGAGCTGTTCACCCTGATTTCCGAGCATGTGCTGGACCTGATGGCCATCATTGATGATTCGGGCCATTCCATCTATTCCAGCCCTTCCTATTTCGACCAGCTTGGGTATGAACGGTCGGAACTGGAATCCCTGGGCAGCATGGAGTTGTTCCATCCAGAGGATCGGCCGAAAGCTCTGGAATCGCTGGATCGCCTCTTCCGGGAGGGCGTTTCGATGGGGATGTCCTATCGGCTCAGGAGGAAGGACGGCGCCTATCGGGACTACGAAGCGAACAGCGTGGTGATCCCGGGCTTCCCGGATGGCCGCAAGAGGGCCCTGATCGTCGCCCGGGATGTGACGGAACGCAAACAGTCGGAGCGGGAACGCTCCATGATGGAAGTGCAGCTCCGGCAGGCCCAGAAGCTGGAAGCCATCGGCCAGTTGGCGGCCGGGATTGCCCACGAGATCAATACGCCCACTCAGTACATCGGCGACAACATCGCCTTTCTGCGGGATGGCCTCAAGGACCTCCTCCCACTGCTGGGGGAGCTCCCGGCCGATCCTGAATTCGGACGCATCGAGAGCGGGTGGCGCGCCCGCTGGGAAGCCCTGGATTTCCCCTACCTGGCCGAGGAGTTCCCCCAGGCGGTCCGGCAGAGCCTGGAGGGGGTCCAGCGGGTCACCAGGATCGTTTCCGCCATGAAGGACTTCAGTCATCCCGGCGGGGCCGCCAAGGAACGGGTGGACCTCAACCGGGCCATCGAGAGCACCCTGACCGTTTCCCGGAACGCTTGGAAATACGTTGCGGAACTCGAGACGGACTTCGACCCCGATCTGCCGCTGGTCGCCTGTTTCCCTGGGGAGTTCAACCAGGTGATCCTCAATCTGGTCGTGAACGCCGCTCATGCCATCGAGGAGGCCCAGGCGGCGCGAGGCCTTACGGGCCTGGGCAGGATCCGCGTCCAGACCCGGCGCGAGGCCGATGATGTCGAAGTGAGGATCGAGGACTCCGGTAACGGCATTCCGGAAGGGGCCCAGTCCCGGATCTTCGAACCGTTCTTCACCACCAAGGCGGTGGGTCGGGGAACGGGCCAGGGCCTGTTCATCGCCCGGTCCGTGGTGGTGGAAAAACATGGGGGGAGCCTCGCCTTCGAGACCCGGCCTGGACAAGGAACCACGTTCATCATTCGCATGCCCCTGGGAGCGGAAACGTGAAGCCGCGCGTCCTGTTTGTCGACGATGAACCGAACATCCTGAGCGGGCTGCGGCGCATGCTGTCGGGCATGCGCGCGGAATGGGAGATGGCCTTCTGCGAAGGCGCCGAAGAGGGGCTGCGGGCCCTGGAGGCGGCGCCCTTCGATGTGGTCGTTTCCGACATGCGGATGCCCGGAATGAATGGCGCCCAGTTCCTGCGGGAGGTCCAGCGCCTGTACCCGGCCACCGTGCGGATCGTGCTTTCGGGCCATGCGGACAGGTCCCTGGTGGACCAGTGCATCGGCGTGGCCCACCAGTACATTTCCAAGCCCTGCGAGGCGGAACAGCTCAAGGTTCTGATCCGGAACGCGACCCGGATCGGTGATCTGAAAGTGGATGATCACGTCAAGCGCTTGATCGGCTCCATCGACCAGCTGCCCAGCGCCCCGGAGATCTACCTCGCCCTTCGCAAGGTGCTCCAGGACGAGGAATCCTCCTTCGAGGACATCGGCCGGATCATTGGCCGGGACATGGCCATGACGGCGCAGATCCTCAAGCTGGTGAACAGCTCGTTCTTCGGCCTGCGACGCACCATCGAAACCCCTCAGGAGGCCGTTGCCTTCCTGGGCGTGGAAACGGTCAAGGGGTTGGTCCTGGTGAACGGCGTGTTCGAGCACGCCCAGCCTTTCGCCCTGAAGGGGCTTTCCCTTGGCGATCTGTGGGAACACAGCCTTCTCACTTCGGCCGGGGCCAAGGCCATCTGCGCCTTGGAAGGGCTCAAGGCCGCCCAGCGGGAGGAGGCCTTCGTGGGCGGGTTGCTGCATGACCTGGGGATGCTCCTGTTCGCCAACCGCCTGCCGGAGGGCTACCAGCGGGTGCTGGAGATGGTGGCTTCGGAAAAAATCAGCGTGACGCTGGCCGAACAGTGGGAGTTCGGGATCGGCCATCCGGAGATGGGAGCCTACCTGCTGGGGCTTTGGGCCCTGCCTTCGGCGATCCTCGAGATCGTTTCAGGGCACCACCATCCGCCCGATCCGGAAGGCGGGAGGTTCACGCCCCTCCACGCCGTCCATGCCGCCGATGTGTTTGCGGCCGAGGTTTCCCAGGTGGATGCCTTCCGGGTGGTGAGGATGGAGCCCTGGCTCGCCCAGCGGCTGGAGGCGGAAGGCCGGATGGGGCCCTGGCGCGAGGCCTTTCTTGGGGGGAGGGACGCATGATGCCCGAGGTGGGAATGTTCAGGAAAGTTCTCCTGGTGGATGACGACGAGAACATCCTCCAGGGCTATCTCCGGAATCTCCGCCGGGGTTTCGCCGTCCAGGTGGCCACGGGCGGGGCGGAGGCGATCCGTCTCCTGGAAAGCCAGGGGCCCTTCGCCCTGCTGGTTGCGGACATGAGGATGCCCGGGATGTCGGGCCTGGAACTCCTGGAAGTGGCCCGGATGAAGTGGCCCGGCATGATCCGGGTCATGCTGACGGGAAACGCGGACCAGAAGACGGCCGTGGAGGCCGTCAACCGCGGCCAGGTGTTCCGGTTCCTCAACAAGCCCTGCCTTCCGGAAGACCTCGCGAGGGTCATTGAAGCCGGGCTCCGCCAGCACCAGCTCCAGGAGGCCGAACGGGAACTGCTCGAAAAGACGCTGACCGGGAGCCTCCAGGTGCTCACGGATCTTCTTTCGCTGATTGATCCGCCCTCCTTCGGCTGGTCGCAGGTGGTGAAGGAGCGGGCGCGCATCGTGGCCCAGAGCCTGGGGTTCGGTGACATCTGGTGCCTGGAGATCGCGGCGCTGCTGGCCCCGATCGGACGCTTGGCCCTGCCCCGGGAGGTGGCGCAAGCCACCCTGTCGGACGATCGGCTTCCCATGAAGGAATACGAGATGCTCCGGAGGGTTCCGGAGGTGGGAGCCAACCTTCTGGCCTCGATCCCGCGCATGGAAGGCGTGGTGGAGATCATCCGCTACCAGTCCAAGGGCTTCGATGGAGAGGGCTTCCCTGAGGATGGGGTACGGGGGGAGGACATTCCCCTGGGGGCCCGGATCCTGCGTCCGCTCCTGGATTTCATGGCCATCGAACGGATCCGCGGCGACAAGCGCGTGGCCATGGAGGCCCTGAAACTGAAAGGCGAGTGCTACGACCCGGCCGTGCTCCAGGCCGTGGAAGCCTGCCTTCTGGGGCACGCTGCGCCGGGACCGGTCCTCCACACCGTTCTGCCCTGTCCCATCCGTTCCCTCCAGGCGGGCCACTGCCTGGCGGAGAACCTCACCACCGCGACCGGGAAGGTGCTCCTCCACGCGGGAACCCACCTGCGCCCTCCCCACCTCCTGCTCATCCGGGATGCCGGGGATCTACTGGGGCTCCAGGAACCCGCCTACATCGTTCCTGAAGGCGAATGAGCCATGGGGACCCGGATCCTCTTCGTGGACGACGAGGAGAACGTCCTCCTGGCCTATGCGCGGAACCTCCGTCGGCGGTTCGAGATGGACACGGCCCTCGGCGGGAGGGAGGCCCTCTACCGCATGGACCATGACGGTCCCTACGGCGTCCTTGTCACGGACATGCGGATGCCGGGCATGGATGGGATCCAGCTCCTGGAGGAAGTGAAGCAGCGGTTCCCCCAGACCGTCCGGGTGATGCTGACGGGCAATTCGGATCAGCAGACGGCCATGCAGGCCGTGAACCGGGGATCGATCTTCCGGTTCCTCACCAAGCCCTGCGAGGCCGAGGAGCTGTCCCTGGTCCTGAATGCCGCGATCGAACAGTACCGGCTGGTCACGGCGGAGAAGGAGCTGCTCGAACGCACGCTGCGAGGCGCGGTGCTGATGCTGGGCGAATTGTTGTCCATGCTGGATCCGGCTTCCTTCGGGCGCTCCCAGCAGATCGGGGATCTGGCCTCGCGGATCGCCCGTGAAATGGCGTTCGAACATCCCTGGATGATGGAAGTGGCCGCCATCCTGGTTCACATCGGCCTGCACACCCTGCCGCCCAGCGTGCTGGCCAAGCACCAGGCGGGGGCGTTCATGAGCGGTCTGGAACGCGAAATGTGCAGCCGGATCCCGGAGATTGGCGCCAACCTGATCCGCTGCATTCCCCGCCTGGACGAAGTCGCCACCATCGTCTACTACGCCCACAAGAACTTCAACGGAACCGGGTTCCCGGTGGACGATGTGAAGGGGGACCTGATCCCGCTGGGTTCCCGCGTGCTGCGGGCCGCATCCGACTATGTGAGCCTCGTGGTCCAGAAGGGGGATGGTCGGGTGGCCCTGCAGGACATGGGGGCGCGTCTCGCGTGGTACGACCCGAAGGTCATCCAGGCCCTCCGGGCCCTTCATCCCGAAGGGGACGAATCCCTGGCCCTTCGCCCGACGCGCAGGGTGTCCTTCGAGGACCTCGAAGTGGGCCTGCGTCTGGCCGACCATGTTGAAACCCTGGAGGACTGGCGGGTCCTGCCCAAGGACACCGTCCTCGGGCGGACCCATCTGGAGAAGATGCGGAATTTCCAGCGCCTGGTCGGCCTGAAGGAACCCATCTGGGTCTACGAGGATGGGGGCTGAAGGGGGGATCTTCCAGGAAAGCGCCGCGTCGGTCTTCACCGCCCCTTGCTGAGGGTGAAGTTCAGGGGTCTGGCCTGGGAGCCCGGGGTGGTGAGGGTGCCGGTCAGCGTCTCCCGGGTGTAGGTTCCGCTGGCCCGCACGGTGGCGCTGCCGCGCTGGGTCTGTTCCTGGGGCGGCGGCGCCCCCTCCAGGCCGCCGAAATCGGCCCGGAAGTGCGAGACGGAGGTGGCCGCCCCTTCGGCGCTGAAGCTGCCGCCTTCGGCCCGGCCCGTGAGGGCGCCCGAAGAGGTCATGGAGAGATTCATGGAGATGCCCACGGTGGCACCGCCCACGAGGTTCGGCGCCGAGCCCTTGAGGCTGTATTCGATCCGGAGGGCGCCGGTCTTGGCATCCAGGTCCGCGGTCATGGGGCCCGAGAAGTGGAAGGTCATGGGCGGGGCCATGCCGTTGGGATCCGCCACGGTCTGGGTCCAGGTGACCGTGCCGCTGTAGCGGCCGCTCCAGGCCATGCCGAGCTTCTCGTCCTTGAGGCGCTGGGTGCGCCATGCGTCGGCGCCCTGGGCGATGGCTTTCCCGGTGGTCCGCTTGTGCACTTCCTCGCCGGCTCCGGCACCGACCACGGCACCCAGGGGACCGCCCAGGGCCCCTCCCCC
>MWBB01000091.1 GCA_002068835.1 Acidobacteria bacterium ADurb.Bin340
CCTCAAGCTGAACCTCCTGGGCCACAACACCGAGCGCGGCGCCGCCGGGGGCTCCCTCCTCAATGCCGAATGGGCCGTGGCGGAGGGCGTTGGCCGTCCGGCTTCATCCAGGGAGGGGTGAGGGGAACGGCCACGGGACGCCTTCATCCATTCGCGGTTCTCAGGCTGCGCAGGGCAAGGGCCCAGATGAGGGCGCCCAGGCCCAGCAGCTTCAGCAGGGGCAGCCAGAAGGCTTCGAACCCGACCCCCTTGAGCACGATGCTTCGGATGACCACCAGCCAGTGGGTGAGGGGGATGATCTCGCTGAAAGACTGGAAGAAGACCGGCATCCCCTCGATCTGAAAGATGTAGCCGCTCAGGAAGATCATGGGCAGCAGGCTGAACATCCCCATCTGGGTGGCCTGGGACTGGGTGCGGGCGCGGCTGCTGATGATGAGGGCGATGCCGATCTGGGGGGCCAGGAAGAGGGGCAGGCAGAGGTAGAGCAGGGGGATGGAGCCCCGGAAGGGCACTCCGAAGAAGAGGGCGCCCGCGCCCAGGAGCACGGTCAGCTGGATGTAGGCGATGGCCACCACGGGCAGCACTTTGCCCAGGAGGAGGTCCAGGCTGGTCACGGGGGTCACCAGAATCTGGTCCAGGGTGCCCAGCTCCTTCTCCCGGGCGATGGAAAGGGCGCCATAGATGATGCAGGTGAAGCTCACGATGACGCCCACCAGGCCCGGAACGATGAAATCCGGGCTGCGGAGGTTCGGGTTGTACCAGGGCCGCAGGCGCACCTCGATGGGCTGGGCGGGCCGGGTGGCCTGGCCGTAGCCCATCCGCTCGAAGAGGAGGGCCGTGCTGCGGAGCTGGGCCACGCCCACCGCCGTGGCGATCGCGTTGCCGGCCGTGGTGGGGTTGCTGGCGTCCACCACGATGAGCACGGAACCCGTTCCGCCGCTGCGCAGTCTCCGGGCGTAGTCCGGCGGGAACCAGATGCCCGCCTGCGCCCGCCCGTGGTCGAGGCTGCGCCGCAGTTCGGCTTCGGAGGCCACCCGGCCCTTGAGGTCGAAGTACTGGGTGGCCACGAGGCCATCCAGGAAATCCCGGCTCTCCTGGCTGTTCGATTCGTCGTAGACCACCGCCGGCAGATGCTTCACATCCGTGTTGATGGCCAATCCGAAAATGATCAACTGCATGAGCGGGATGCCCACGACGAAGGCCAGGGTCATGCGGTCCCGCCTGAGTTGCAGAAGTTCCTTCCAGACCAGCGCCTTGATGCGGTTCCACATGGCAGCCTCAGGCAGCGCCGCGATCCTGGCGCACCAGGTCCACGAACAGGTCTTCGAGGGAGGGGCGTTCCGGGGCCTGGGCCGTGAAGGTGAAGCCCCGGGATTCGAGGGCGCCCAGGAGGCTGTTGGGATCCACGCCTTCCGGGAAGGAAATCCGGACGCTGCGTCCCTGAAGCAGAACATCGTGGACGCCCGGCAGGCCGCTGGCGAGGGTCCGAAGCTCCCGGAAACGCTCCGTGCGCAAGGTCAGGACCCAGCGCCGGGTGGAGGCCTTGAGGTCCCGGGGCCGACCGCAGGCCATGAGGCGACCTCCCAGGATGAAGGCGAGGCGGTCGCACTGGTCCGCCTCGCTCAGGTTGTGGGTGGTGACCAGGATCGTCATGCCCTCCCGGACGAGGCCATCCATCGCTGCCCAGAACTGTCGCCGCCGCAAGGGGTCCACGCCGGAGGTGGGTTCATCCAGGAACAGGATGTCCGGCCCGTGGAGGGTGGCCGAGGCCAGGGCTGCCCGCTGCCGTTCGCCGGTGCTGAGCTGTCCCGCCAACTGGGCCCGCAGGTCCCATGCATGCAGCTCCCGCAGGCGCCGCTCCACGCGCTGGTGGAGATCGTTTCCGGCCAGTCCATAGAGCCCGCCGAAAAAGCGCAGGTTCTCCTCCACGGTGAGGTCCAGCATCAGGCTGAACTTCTGGCTCATGTAGCCCATGCGGCGGCGCACCGGGGCCGTTGGACCGAACAGGTCGATGCCCAGGGCCCGGGCCTGGCCGGAGGTGGGGGGCAGCACGCCGCAGAGCATGCGGATGGTGGTGCTCTTCCCGGCGCCGTTGGGCCCCAGGAATCCGAAGATTTCGCCGCGGCCGATGCTGAAGCTGATGGCATCCACAGCGGTGAAGGTCCCGAAGCGCTTGGTGAGCTGCTGGACGTCCAGCACCGGCTCAGACATGGGGCACCTCGGCGCTCAGGGCGTGGAGGAAGGCATCCTCCAGGGTGGCTTCGGTGGCGCGCACGCTGTCCACGCCTTCTAGGCGCCGGAGGCGATCCAGGAGGGGCTCCAGCGGCTGTTCCGGGAACCGGGCCCGCACCTGCTCCCCTTCCCCGAACCATTCGAGGGGCCCCAGGGCGGCCACCTGCGCTTCGAGTTGGCGCCGATCCGGGCTGGCCAGCACGACCACCACGCCCCCCAGGGCCGCCTGGAAGGAATCCTGGCTCCCTGCGGCCAGGATCCGGCCACGGTGCATGAACAGCATGCGGTGGGCGTATTCCGCCTCATCCATGTACGGCGTCGAGAACAGGATGGCCACGCCTTCCTCGTGTACCTGGTGCAGCAGCTCCCAGAACTCCCGGCGGCTCACGGGATCCACCCCCGTGGTGGGCTCATCAAGCAGCAGCAGGGAAGGGCGGGGCAGCAGGGCCACGCAGAGGGCCAGCTTCTGTTTCATGCCGCCGGAGAGGGCCCCCGCGAGCCGGTCCCGGAAGCGTTCCAGGTCCACCCGGGCCAGCAGGGCTTCCAGCTCGTTCCCCGAAGGGCTCAAACCGTAGAGGCGGGCCTGGAGCTGGAGGTTTTCGAACACGGTGAGGTCGGGGGGAAGGGCGAAGGTCTGCGGTACATAGCCGAGGTCTGAACGGGGAATCCGCCGTTCCAGGCGGCCCCCAGTGGGCTGCTGGAGGCCTGCCAGCAGCCGGAAGGTGGTGGTCTTGCCGGCGCCGTCGGGCCCAATGAGGCCCACCTGTTCGCCGGGTTCCAGCGTCAGGTCGAGGCCGTCCACGGCCCGGGTTCCCCCCGGGAAGATGCAGGCCAGGCCCGAGGCTTCCAGCAGGGCGGCCATGGTCAGGGGGCCTTGGGCAGGTGGATGTCCACCGCGGTGCCCGGCAGCAGGCCCCGGTCGAATCCCTGGGGCAGATGGATCCGGGCTGGGTAGACGAGGTTGGCCCGTTCCTCGGCGGTTTCGACCATCTTCGGTGTGTATTCGGGTTCCGATCCGATTTCATCCAGGGTGGCCTCCAGGCGCCTTCCGTCCTGAAGCACCACGGTGAGGTGGCTTCCCAGGGTCACCCGGGGCTGGAGGGGCTGGGGCAGGTAGCACTTCACCCATAGACGATCCGTACGGGCCAGGGTGAGCACGGCCTGCCCTGAGGCCAGCACTGCCCCTTCTTCCCGCAGGCGGTGCACCACGATGCCATCGAAGGGAGCCCGGATTTCCGTGAAGGCTGCCACGGCCCGGCTCTGGTCCAGTACGGCGCCGGCCCGCCGAGCTTCCGCCCGGGCGGCGGCCCGCTGTTCGGCCCGGGGGCCCGCCTTCAGTTCCGCCAGCGCCTTGGCCTGGAGGGCCAGGGCGGCTTCCGCCCGCTGCTGTTCGGTGCGCGCCCGATCAAGGTCCGCCCGGCTCAGGATCTGGTCCCGGGCCAGGGCCTCGGCCCGTCGAAGGTTGTCCGAGGCCAGGGCCAGGGCCGTTTCCGCGTCCTTCAACCGGGCCTCGCCCTGGGCGATCTGCTCGGCGCGGGTGCCCCGCTCCGATTCAAGCTGGCGGGCGATGGCCGAGGCCAGTCCCGCCTCGTCCCGGCGCACGGCTGCTCCCAGTTCCTCCGCTTCCACCCGGGCCAACAGCTCTCCGGCCTTGACCCGCTGGCCCTCGCGGACCTTCAACTCAACCAGGCGTCCGGCAGCGCGGGGTCCCAGGTCGCTGAGATAGGCTTCGATCCGCCCATTCAGGACCGTGGCATCGCTGGAGTGGCAGCCCAGGAGGGCCACCAGGATCCAACCGATCAACAGGATGCGGGCCATCATCGGGACTCCTCCGGGGCCGAGGCCCCGCGCCAGAAGAAATCGATCCAGGCCTGTTCGCCCCGCTCCAGGGCTTCGGGCACGGGCATGGGCAGGAAATGGGGCCCCATGGCGGGAAACAGGTCCAGCATTTCCAGATAGGTGCGCACCAGGAAGAATCCCGCCAAGGGGACCGGCAGATCCCGGCGCAGTTCCCCCGAAGCCACCCCTTCCTCCAGCAGGTTCCAGATCAGCCCCTGGAGGCGCCGGAGGAAGGCTGCCAGGGTGGTCTTGATGGGTTCGGCGCCCTGCACGGCCTGTCCGCGGATGAGGGCCCGGAACCCCGCGTCATCCTTCAGGTGTCGCGCGAAGACCCGGAGGGTTTCCGCCAAACGTTCCTTCAGGGGCCGCGGACCCGCCACGGCGGACTCCAGGTCCGGCAGGAGGGCGGAGAATTTCCGCTCCAGCAGGGCCTGGAACATGGCCTCCTTGTGCTCGAAGTGGTAGTAGATCAGCGCCGGGTCGCAGCCTGCAGCCCGGGCGATGGCCCGCAGGCTGGAGCCTTCCACCCCGTGCTGGGCGAACACGGTCTGGGCCGCATCCAAAAGGACGCTGGCTTCCATTTTTTCGGGCTTCGGGCCACGGGGGCGGCGGGATGGGGGCACACTTGACCTCAACGGGTGTTGAAATTCTGGTGCTCTGTCCTCTTGGCTGCAAGGGGAAATTCAACGCCAGATGAAATAGTCTCCCAAACGACAAAAGACCCTGCGGCGCAGGGTCTTTTGGGGAAAGCGGCGGGGCCTACTCCACGGAGATGGGGGCCTCGGTGGTGTAGTCGAGGATGGTGATTTCCGGGGTTTCCCAGGCGATGCGGCTTTCCTCCACTTCGCGGATGCCCACCTGAGCCCAGAAGGAGGCCAGCTTCGGGGGATCCTGCTGCTGGCCCAGCTTGTTCAGGGGCACCAGCACCTCCACCTTGGGGAAGGCACCGCGCTGCAACTGCTCGCAGCGCTTGCCTGCGACCACCACGAAGCGGTACTTGTTGTTGATCTCTTCCGGAATGTTGACAACGGTTCGGGTCATGGACTCCCTCAGGCCCGTCATTCTATCACTCGGTTCCGGAGCCTCCTAGGATGAAATCGAGGGCCAAGCCCTCGGAGGACGCGCCATGAAGATCCTTTTGGGAGTGACCGGGGGCATCGCAGCCTACAAGGCCGCCGACCTGGGCCGTTCACTGGCGAAGCGGGGGCACACGGTGCGCTGCTGCCTTACGGAAGCGGGCAGCCGTTTCATCACGCCCCTGACCCTGGCCACCCTTACGGGCGAACCCTGCTTTGGGGCCAACCCGGACTACCACGAGTGGCGGCCCAACCCCCGGGTGGAACACGTGGATCTGGCCCGCTGGGCCGATGTGGTGGCCGTGGTGCCCGCCACGGCGGACATCCTGGGCAAGACCGCCAATGGTCTGGCCGACGACCTGCTTTCCACGGTGCTCCTGGCGGCCACGGGGAGGATCCTTTGGGCTCCGGCCATGAACAAGGCCATGTGGGCCCATCCGGCGGTGCAGGCCAACGTGGCGCGCCTGCGAAGCTTCGGCCACGGCATCGTGGAGCCCATCGAGGGCCTCCTGGCCTGCGGGGAGGAGGGCACCGGCAAACTGGCGGACCTGGACGACATCCTGGAGGCCATCGAGGCACTGGGGCTCCCGGAGCGGCCGCACCTGAAAGGGGCGCGCATCCTGATCACCGCCGGGCCCACCCGGGAGGATCTGGACCCGGTGCGAACCCTCACCAATCGGAGCACCGGCGCCATGGGAATCGCCCTGGCCAAGGCCCTCCGGGGAGTCGGCGCCCAGGTGGATCTGGTGCTGGGCGGCGATCTGCCTGCCCCCCGGGGCGTGACCACGATCCGGGTGCGGAGCGCCCAGGAGATGCTGGAGGCCTGCCAGCGGTTGTGGCCTGGCTGCCAGGGGCTGATCGCCTCCGCAGCGGTGGCGGACCAGCGGCCGGAAGGGTGCGCGGCGGAGAAGGTGAAGAAGCAGGAGGGGCCCGAAACCCTGGTGCTGGTGCGAACGCCGGACATCCTGGGCGCCCTGGCCGCGTCCCGGAAACCAGGGCAGTGGGTGGTGGGCTTCGCCGCCGAGAGCGAACACCATGTGGCCCACGCCCAGGGCAAGCTCGCGCGCAAAGGGCTGGATGCCATCCTGGTGAACGACATCAGCCAGGGCAGAGGCTTCGGGGCCCAGGCCAACCAGCTCACTCCGATCACGGCTTCCGGGATCGGGCAGCCCCTCGGTCCCCTGCCCAAGGAGAGACTGGCGATTGCTGTGGTGGCCTGGCTGGAGGACCTGCTTGGGGCTCAGAACGCGGGGTGAAGCCAGGGCAGCACGGCGCTGGGCTCTCCTGGAACCTGGCCGGCCCGCATGGCCACCACGACGATCCATCCGGGGCCGCGGCCTGCCTTCTGCAGGTCCAGACGAAGCCGACTGCCGGGATCCGGCAGGTCGGGGCGCCGCTGCTCCAGCAGCACCTCGCCCCGCGCCAGGACTTCCACAGCGGTGGGCTTTGAGGTGCCCAGGGGCAGGTGGATGATCCGAACGGCTTCCAGGCCTGCCAGTCCTTGCCCCTGCACATCCTGATCCGGGAGGCGAATGTCCAGGATCCGGTGGTCGGCCCAGGCGGCCTCGCAGGCCCGGGCTGCGGCCCGGGGGCGCGGGATGGGATCGCCCTTCCGTCCGCATCCCGCAACGGCGAGGACGGCGCAGGCTAGGAGGGCTGTGGCGGGCTTTGGTAGGCTGGGACGGCGCACCGTCCTATGATGCCCGAGCGCGCACGCAAGGATGCCGTTCCCCCGCCGGGGGATTCCCAACGATCCCAAGGACGCCCAACCATGCCCGTAACCAAACTGCTCATTGCCAACCGGGGCGAGATCGCCTGCCGGATCATCCGCACCTGCCGCGAGATGGACATTCCCACCGTGGCGGTCTACTCCGACGCCGATCGGGGGGGCATGCATGTCCGCCTCGCGGTCTGGTCCTTCCCCATCGGCCCCACGCCCTCCCGCGAAAGCTACATGCGGGTGGACAGGATCCTCGAGGTGGCCAAACGCACGGGTGCCGATGCCCTCCATCCGGGCTACGGGTTCTTCAGCGAGGACCCGGAAGCCGCCCAGAAGGTTCTGGATGCGGGGCTGACCTGGATCGGTCCCAGCCCTGAGGCCCTTCGGATCATGGGAGACAAGGTGCAGGCCCGGGAGTTCGCCCAGAAGCTGGGCATTCCGGTCCTTCCGGGCATCCATGAAGCCATGGATGACGAGGCCCTTATCCAGAAGGCCCGGGAGCTGGACTATCCCCTGATGGTGAAGCCCGTGGTGGGCCGTGACGGCAAGGGCCTTCGCATGGCCCGCACGGAGGCGGAACTTCGCCGCGCCCTGCCGCGGGTCAAGGGCGACGCGGTGTTCTCCTTCTGGGATGACCGCATCTACCTGGAGAAGATGCTGCCCAAGGCACGGCACATCGAGGTGCAGGTCTTCGGCGATACCCATGGCAACTACGTCTACCTGTGGGAACGGGACGGCTCGGTTCAGCGCCGCTTCCAGCAGGTGGCCGAGGAGGCGCCCTCGCCTTTCGTGACTCCCGAACTGCGTACGCAACTGGGCGAAGCGGCCGTGGCCCTGGCCCGGGCGTTGAACTATGTGGGCGCCGGCACCGTGGAGTTCCTCCTGGACGAGGACCACCGCTTCTACTTCCTGGAGATGACCTGCCGCATCCAGGGCAGCCACGGACTCACCGAGTGGATCACGGGCGAGGATCTGGTGCGCTGGCAGGTCCGGGTGGCCCGGGGCGAGGCGCTGCCCCTGCGCCAGGAGGAGATTCCTCTGCGGGGCCACGCCATCCAGTGCCGCATGAACGCCGAGGATCCGGACCGGGATTGGGCCCCCAGTTCCGGTCGTCTGAACTACCTGCGGCTGCCTTCGGGTCGGAATGTCCGCAACGACAGCGGCGTGTACCCCGGCTGGGAACTGAACCCCTTCTACGCCCCCATCCTCTCCAAGCTCAGCACCTGGGGGCCCAACCGCGATCTGGCCCTGGCCCGGATGCATGCGGCCCTTTCCGAATACCGCATTGGCGGCGTGCGGAACAATACAGCCTTCCACAAGGCCCTCACGGAGCACCGCCCCTTCCTGAAGGGCGACTACCACACGGGCATCCTGGATCACCCCTGGTGGAAACAGCGGGGCATCGGCCCCAACCTCAAATTCGCTGTGGCCGTCGCCCTGTTCGATGAACTCGAGCGGGAGGAGCAGCGCGCTCAGCAGCCCGCCGGCGGCACCGGTTCCCAGGCCTGGAAGCTCCACGGCCGCATCAACCGACTCTAGGACGAATCATGAAGCGCACCCTGACCATCGGCGATGAAACCCACGAACTCGAACTGCACCGGCGGCACGGCCAGCTGTTCATGGTGTGGGACGGCGAGGAAATGCCCCTGGACATCGTCCGGGTGGAGCCCACCAGCTACTCCATCATCATGGATGGCCATTCCGTGGGCGTGAACATCGATCGGATCCGCTGTGCCGATCCCGATCTTCACGGCTTTCGGGCCAGCCTGTACGACGGTGCCTACGAGTTCACCCTCCAGGATCCCAACAAGACCCTTCTGGCGGCGGCCATGGCCCGGGCCAAGCAGGGCGGCACGGGCCTGATCAAGGCCCTCATGCCCGGCAAGGTCATCAAGCTCTTCGTCCACGAGGGGGAACAGGTCGAGGAGGGCCAGCCCATCCTGATCCTGGAAGCCATGAAGATGCAGAACGAGTACGTGGCCCCCTTCGCCGGAACGGTCAAAGCCATCCATGCGGTGGAAGGCGTGAACCTGGAAATCCACGCGCCCATGCTCACCCTGGAGCCCGCCGCTGCGGCCCAGTAGAGGCTGAAATGATCCCAGGAACGGCCCCGTTCTGGGGCCGTTCCTTTTGAAGAGGCCTGAACAGTCCGCGGCTACCGGTCTGCCGCCGCGATTCAATCCCCACCGCCCGGCAAGAGAAGGCCCC
>MWBB01000092.1 GCA_002068835.1 Acidobacteria bacterium ADurb.Bin340
AACCGCCTGCTCACGGCGGTGATCGTTCTCGGCTCGGCACTGGTGGTGGGGCTCAGCGCCCTGGGGATCACTCTGGCGCTCCGGGCCCAGGTCCAGGCCCAGAGCGCCCAGCGTTTCGGACAGGAGGCAGAGCGGCTGGAATCCCTGATCTTCAAGGCCCACAGCCTGCCCCTCCACGACATCCGGCCCCTGCGGCAGATGGTGGAAATGCGCCTCGGCCACCTGGAACAGGACCTGGCGCGGCAGGGCCGCTGGTCCCAGGCGGCCGGACGGCTGGCCCTGGGACGGGGCTACCTGGCCCTGGGCCGACCGGAAACAGCCCGGCCCCACCTGGAAGCCGCCTGGCGGCTGGCCCCGGAACCGGATGCGGCCCATGCCCTGGGACTGGCCCTGGCGCGCATCTACCAGGACGAGGTGGAGGGCCTCCACGGTCCCCTGCGGGAGCGGCGCAAGGCGGAGGTGGGACAGGAACTGAGGGATCCGGCCCTGGAACTGCTGAAGCGGGCCCGGAATCTGCCCCTGGAAAGCGCCGCGTACGTGGAGGGGATGATCGCCCTGGTGGAGGACCGGCCCAACGAGGCCCAGCGCCGGGCCCGGGAAGCCCAGGCCCAGCTGCCCTGGTTCCACGAAGCCTGGATCCTGGAGGCAGAAGCACTGCGGGTCGAGGCATCCCTGGCCCTGGGCCGGGGGGACCATGCCGCCGCCCAGGCGGCGCTGGATGCGGGCGGAGCCGTGCTGGTCCAGGCCCTGGAGATCGCCCGGAGCGCCCCTTCCGTAAGGCTGGCGGAAGTCCAGCGGCGGATGCTCCAGTTTCAGCTCCGGACGGACCAGGGCCGGGCTTCGCTGGAGGACCATGCCGCCGTGCTGGCCGCAGTGGATCAGGCCCTGAAGACCGATCCCGAGCATCCCAAGATCCTGGGATTCGCCTCCGCGGCCCATCGACGCTGGGGCGCCCGGCAGATGGAACGGGGCGAAGATCCCCAGGCCAGCCTGGATGCGGCCATCCACAGGGCCCGGCAGGGCCTTCAGCAGGCTCCCAGGGACAATGCCCTGCTCAACAACTTCGGCACCGCCCTGCGCTACCGGGCCACCTGGGCGATGCGACAGGGCCGGGACCCGCGCCCGGACCTGGCCCAGGCCCAGCACGCTCTGCAGCAGGCCCTGGAACGGCCCAGGTTCCGGGATTTTCTCCTCAACAACCTGGGCTGCTGCTACGAACTCCAGGCGGAGTGGGAGGAGGCCCATGGCAGCGATCCCACCGCGGCAGCCCGGAAAGCCGTGGACTGCTTCGAGCAGGCCAGCGCCATCCGGCCCTGGGTGGGGCACCGCAGCAGCCAGGGCATGACCCTGGCCACCCTCGCCCGCTGGGAGCGGCGCCAGGGCCGGGACCCCCAGCCCACCCTGGCCCTGGCCCTCAATCCGGCCTCCTTCCAGGCCCATCTGGCCAAGGCCTCGGTCCTGCTGGACCGGGCGGACCACCTGAAGGCCCAGCAGCGACCGATGGAACCGGATCTGGCCGCGGCCTCCATCCACCTGGAGCGGGCCGCGACGCTTTCACCGCAGGCGGGCGCCGAGGCGGCTCGCCTGCGGGCACGCCTCCAGCGGATGCGGTCCGGCCAGGGATGAAACGGGCCTCCCGGAGGAGGCCCGCCATGCCGACCGAGGACGGGTTCAGCGCAGACCGAGACACTTGGCCAGGGCCAGGCCGATGTCGGCGGGGCTGTGGACCACCGTGATCTCGGCCGCTTCGAGGGCTGCCATCTTCTCCGCCGCAGTGCCCTTGCCGCCGCTGATGATGGCACCCGCATGCCCCATGCGCCGCCCCGGAGGGGCCGTCTGGCCTGCGATGAAACTCACCACGGGCTTGGTCACGTGCCGCGCCACGAAGGCCGCCGCGTCCTCCTCAGCCGTGCCCCCGATCTCGCCGATCATGATGATGGCGTCGGTGTCTGGATCCTCCTGGAAGAGCCGCAGCGCATCGATGTGGCTGGTGCCGTTCACGGGATCGCCGCCGATGCCGATGCAGGTGCTCTGGCCGATGCCCAGGGCCGTGAGCTGGCCCACGGCTTCGTAGGTGAGGGTGCCCGAGCGGCTCACCACACCCACCCGGCCCGGGAGATGGATGCGGCCGGGCATGATGCCGATCTTGGCCTGCCCGGGGCTGATGATGCCGGGGCAGTTGGGACCGATGAGGCGGCTGGCCGGGTACTCGTGCAGCACCCGCTTCACCTTCACCATGTCCAGCACGGGGATGCCTTCGGTGATGCAGACGATCAGTTCGATCCCGGCGTCGAGGGCTTCGAGGATCGCGTCCGCCGCCGCGAAGGGCGGCACGAAGATCATGGTGGCGTTGGCGCCGGTCTTCTCCCGGGCTTCGCGCACGGTGTTGAAGACCGGGAAGCCTTCCAGGCTCGCACCGCCCTTCCCGGGCGTGACGCCGCCCACCACGTTCGTGCCGTAATCGCGGCAGCCCTGGGCGTGGAAGAGGCCTTCCCTGCCCGTGATGCCCTGGACCAGCAGGCGGGTTTCCTTGCTCACCAGAACCGACATGTCCGCCTCCTAGGCCACGGCCGCGACGATCTTGCGGGCCGCGTCGTCGAAATCGTTCGCCACGATGAGGTTCAGGCCGCTTTCCGCCAGGATGCGCTTGCCCTCCTCCACATTGGTGCCCTCCAGCCGCACCACCACCGGCACCTGGATGCCGATCTCCCGGGCCGCATTCACCACGCCACTGGCCACGATGTCGCAGCGCATGATGCCGCCGAAGATGTTCACCAGCACACCCTTCACCGCAGGATCCTGCAGGATGATGCGGAAGGCGTTCCTCACGGCTTCCTCCGTGGCTCCGCCGCCCACATCCAGGAAGTTCGCCGGTTCGGCGCCGTGGTGCTTGATGATGTCCATGGTGGCCATGGCCAGGCCCGCGCCGTTCACCATGCAGCCGATGCTGCCATCGAGCTTGATGAAGTTGAGGTTGAACTTGGAAGCCTCGATCTCCGCCGGGGCTTCCTCGTTGAGATCCCGGAACGCGGCCACATCGGGGTGCCGGAAGATCCCGTTGTCGTCGAAGCCCATCTTGGCGTCCAGGGCCATCACGTCGCCCTGTTCCGTGAGCACCAGCGGGTTGATCTCCACCAGGCTGCAGTCCTTCTCCACAAAAAGCCGGTAGAGGTTCTGGAGGAAGGCCACGCCCTTCTTGAATGCCTCCCCCTCCAGCCCCAGGGCGAAGGCGATGCGGCGGGCCTGATGGGCGGTGAGGCCCAGGGCGGGATCGATGGTCACCCTCACGATCTTCTCGGGCGTCTTCTCGGCGACTTCCTCGATCTCCATGCCGCCTTCCGTGGAAGCCAGGCAGGTCACGCGGGAGGTGCTGCGGTCCACCAGGAAGCTCAGGTAGAGCTCCCGGGCGATGTCCAGCGGGTTGCACACGTAGACCGTGCGCACCACGCGGCCCTCGGGGCCCGTCTGCTTGGTCACGAGGGTCATGCCCATCATGCGTTCCCACAGTTCGGCGGCCTCGGCCGGGGTCTTGGCGAACTTCACGCCACCGCCCTTGCCGCGCCCGCCGGCGTGGATCTGGGCCTTCACCACCGCCCGGCCGCCGTAGCTTTCGGCGATGGAGGCCGCCTCCGGGGCCGTGCGGGCCACCTGCCCGTCCTGACATGCAACCTGGTATCTGCGAAGCAGTTCCTTGGCCTGGTACTCGTGGATGTTCATGAAGGCTCCTGGGGCCTGAAAGCGCCTCCCCTGCGGGACGGCGGGCGCGCCAGTCTATCCCGCACCCCGGCTTTTCTCCCAGCCTCTTCGGGCCGATACAATCCACTCACCCTTCCGGAGACCCCATGCCCCAGCTCGACCGGCTCCTCCTCCAGATCCCGGCACGAAGGGCCACGGCACTGCACATGGAACCCGGCCAGCAGCCCCAGGTGGAGGCGCCGGGAGGCAGCCTCAGTCCCCTGCTGCCCCAGGCCGTTCCCTCCACCCTCCTGGAGCATCTCGTGATGGAGGTCCTGCCGGGACAGGCCCGGCAGGAACTGGATCTCACCGGCGAAACAGCCTTCACCTACCCCCTGGAGCAGGAGGTTTTCGAGATCACGGTCCGGCGCTGCGCCCTGGGGCTGGCATTGCGGGCTGAACCCGTGGCGGTGGCCCACCCGGAAATGGTGGCCCCCCCTTCGGGAACCAGGACCAGCCCTTCCCCGCTCCCCGTCACCGACCCGCGCCCCCTGACCTCCTCCGGCACGGTGCCCGCCCCCCTTGCGCCCGTCGAAGCTCCTCGTCCAGCCGAAGAGCGCCGCCCGCTCTCGGAGCGCCTGTTCCTGGCCCTCCTGGAGCGCAAGGGATCGGACCTCCACCTGCGCTCCAACGAACGTCCCCTGGCCCGCATCCACGGCGATCTGACCCACCTGGACGGTTTTCCCGCCCTGGGCCCGGAAGTCCTGCTGCCCCTGATGGAATCCCTGGCCCCCGCCGCCGCCTGGCGCCAGTTCCAGGAAACCCGCGATGCGGATTTCGCCTACGCCTTCGAGGCCGGAGGCTGTCGGCTGCGGGTGAACTTCTTCCACGACCGCTTCGGCCCCGGAATGGTGAGCCGGGTCATCCCCAATGAGATCCCGGATCCCGACAAGCTGGGCCTCACGGATCCCATCAAGCGTCTGGCGGACCTTTCCAAGGGGCTGGTGCTGGTCACGGGCCCCACGGGCAGCGGCAAGTCCACCACCCTGGCCGCCATCATCGATCTGGTCAACCAGCGGCGTACGGACCACATCCTGACCATCGAAGATCCCATCGAATTCGTGCATCCCCGGAAGGGATGCCTGATCACCCAGCGGGAGGTGGGAACCCACACGGCCTCCTTCAAGTCGGGCCTGAGGGCCGCCCTTCGGGAGGACCCCGATGTGGTGCTAGTGGGCGAACTGCGGGATCTGGAAACCATCGCCATCGCCCTGGAAACGGCCATCACCGGCCACCTGGTCTTCGGCACCCTGCACACCAGCAGCGCCATCGGCACCGTGGACCGCATCGTGGACCAGTTCCCGGCGGACCGACAGCAGCAGATCCGAGTAATGCTGGCGGACGCCCTGAAAGCCTGCCTGAGCCAAGCGCTGCTGAAGAAGACCGGAGGCGGACGGGTGGCCGCCATCGAAAGCCTCTTCATCACCCCCGCCATCGCCAACCTGATCCGCGAAGGCAAGAACTTCCAGATCACCAGCGCCATGCAGACGGGCCGCGCCTACGGCCAGAAGCTCATGAACGACTGCCTGATCGAACTCATCCAGTCCAAGACGGTGGAGCCCATGGAGGCCTACATGAAATGCCCGGACAAGGAGAGTTTCATGGCCACCCTCAAGCGCAACAACATCGCCTGGGATCCCCGGGGCGAAGAGCGGCCTCTGCTCTAAAGCTTCGCCTTTGCAGTGTCCAGGAACCGGGCTCGGGCCTGACTGTGATCCACGATGGGAACCGGGTAGGTCCGGCCCAGGTGGACCCCCGCCTGGGCGAGGACCGCGGACGGGGCTTCCCAGGGCGTGTGGATCCAGCGGTCCGGCAGGGATTCCAGTTCGGGAACCCACCGTCGAACGTAGTCCCCGGCGGGATCGAATTTCCGCCCCTGGGTGACGGGGTTGAAGACCCGGAACCAGGGCTGGGCATCCACCCCGCACCCGGCGCTCCACTGCCAGCCCAGGTTGTTGCAGGCCCAGTCCCCATCCGCCAGCCAGCGCAGGTAGTGGGCTTCGCCCCGCCGGTAATCCAGCAGCAGGTGCTTGGCCAGAAAGCTGGCAGCCACCATGCGGGCCCGATTGTGCACGAATCCTTCGGACAGCAGTTGCCGCGCAGCGGCGTCCACCACCGGATAGCCCGTGCGCCCCTCGCACCAGGCTTCCCAGGCGGCGTCATCCTTCCGCCAGGGGAAGGCCCCGAACGCGGGACGGAACGGCTCGGACAGCAGGCGGGGTTCCTCGGCCAGCAGGTGATGGGCGAACTCCCGCCAGAGCAGTTCGTTCCGGAAGGTCCGGGGACCGGCCTCCTGACCTCCCGTGGCGTTCCAGACCTGCCGCACGGACAGGAATCCGAAGTGGAGGTCCTGGGAGAGCCGACTGGTGCCGGGAAGATCCATGCGATCCCGATCCCGGTCGTAGGCTTCCAGACCGTCTTCCCGGAAGGATTCAAGACGCTCCCGGGCGGGCCCTTCGCCCCCGGAAAGTAGATTGGGATTGGGGCTCAGGCCCAGATCCGCCAGGCTGGGAAGCAGCGTCCCTGCTCCCTCCTGTTCGGGCACGGGGGGCAGCCAGGTGGGCGCCGACAGGGGGCGCCCAGGATCCGCCTGCCTCCCGAAGGCTCGGGCGAAAGGCGTGAACACCCGGAAGGATCCCCCCTGCCCCGTGCGCAGACTGCCCGGGGGAACCAGGGTCTCCCCCTCGAACAGCTCGAAGGGAACCGGCCCCAGGGCCTCGGCCACCCGACGATCCCGTTCCTGCGCAAAGGGTTCGCTCCACCGGTGGGCCAGCACCCTATCCACGTTCCAGCGGCGAACCCGATCGGGCACCACCTCCACGCTGCGCCCGGCGGCCAGGAGCAGGCGGCTGCCCCGCTCCCGCAGGGCCCGGTCCAGGTCCGCCAAGCCTTCCAGCAGGAGTTGCATCCGATGGGGCAGCTGCGAGGCCCGCTCCGGCGCGAAAAAGTAGGGATCCAGCACGAAGAGGGGCAGCACCTCCCCCGTACGGGCGGCTTCCAGCAGCGGCCCGTGGTCCGCCACCCGCAGATCCTTGCCCCGGAACCACACCAGGCTTCGCATCAGTCCTCCACACGCTGCCACTGCTGCCAGAGGATCCAGGCCCCCCAGGCGACGGAAGCCAGCAGGACCAGGCTGCCGACACCCCAGGCCATCCGGGCCAGGGTGTGGTCGTGGGACAGCCACCCCAGCCGCCCCAGCAGCACCTCCCAGTCGTGGTAGCCGGGCATCTCGCTTCCGGTGACGCCGCCCAGCAACTCCAGCCGGCCTGCCCGGGCATCGTTGATGTAGGGGGCGCAGTCCAGGAAGCTGTGCCCCAGCCACCAACCGCCCACCGCGGCCCCGAAGGGATCGTGCCGCTGCAGGAAGGCCCCGATCACGCCCAGAGGCACCAGCAGCTGCCCCAGGGTGCCCCCCAGCGTGTGGAGGAAATCCCCGAAAGGCGCGAACAGCACATGGCCCGCCTCGTGGAACGGCAGATGGATCATGTGCAGGAAGGAAGTTCCCAGCCGCTCGTCATCCAGGGGCTGGGCCAGGAACCACAGACCCCACAGGGTCAGGGCCAGGAGCAGGGCGGCACGAACCAGCACCCCGGCCCGGGTCACCTCACCCTCCACCGCCAGGGCCCGCTCCCTCAGCCAGGTCCAGGCCACACCGAGCCGGGTTTCCGGCCTTTCCGGGCGCAATGGAACAGCCCTTGGGCGGTAGCGGGCGATGAACACACCGCAGACAGGGCAGACCTCCTGTTCCTGCGTTTCCGCCCCGCACCGCGGGCATCCCATGGCCCCACCCCCAGCCCAGGCTGCTCCCCCGGAGGCCAGCCTGTCCAGCCTCCTTCACCCTTGACCCGATCCCCAGGGCTGGAGGTAGGTGTTGTGGCGGATCCATTCGGGATGCTCACGATCCGGCTGATCGGTGCGTTCCGCCGGATGCCCCAGGGGCACCAGCGCGAAGGGTTCCACCTCCGGCGGCAGAAGGCCCGCCCCGCGCAGCGCCGCCATGCGGTCCTGCTGGGGATGGAGGCCGATCCAGGTACTGCCGAGCCCCAGGGCGTGGGCCGCCAGCATCAGGCTGAAGGTGGCCGCCGCGCAATCGCTGGGCCAATGATCCGGGTGGTGCAAATCCACCGTTTCGGCGCAGACCAGGATGGCCACAGGGCAAGCCTTGAGCACCGAAGCATGGGGGTGGTCGAGGGCGAGGAGCCTGAGGATCTGCGGATCATCGATCACCACGAACCTCCAGGGCTGCTGGTTCCCCGCCGAAGGGCCGTGCAGGGCGGCGCCGAGAACCCTGTGGAGAAGGGCCGGATCCACCGGCTCGGACCGGAAAGCGCGTATGCTGCGGCGGGTGAGAAGGGCTTCCAGGGCATCCATGGGCGTCTCCTGGGGCTTGGAGGGCCCAAAGCACCCGGTTGTGACAACGGAATCCCGGCCCGGGCCGTCGCATCGAACCGTCAGGGAGGGCTGAACCATGAATCCATCGGACCGCAGGATCGTGATCGCCGGTGGCTCGGGACGGGTGGGACGCCGCCTGGCCGAACACCTGGCCGCATCCGGATGGAACCCCGTGGTGCTGACCCGGAGGGCCGGAACGGTGGCCCTGCCCGAAGGGGTCGCGTCCCAGGGCTGGGAGCCTTTGATGGAAGTCCTGGAAGGCGCCGCAGGGGTGGTGAACCTGGCAGGCGAAGGCATTGCGGATCGCCGATGGAACGCAGCCCGCAAGGAGACCCTCCGCACCAGCCGTCTGGAGCCCACGCGCCGCATTGTGGAGGCCCTGGAACGCTGCAGTAGGCGCCCTCCAGTGCTGGTGAGCGCCAGCGCCACGGGCTTCTACGGGGATCGTCCGCGCCCCGCGCTGGATGAGCAGGCCGAGCCCGGCATGGGCTTCCTGCCCGAACTTTGCCAGGCCTGGGAAGCCGAAGCCCGCAAGGCCGAGGCCCTGGGAGTGCGGGTGGTCCTCCCCCGCCTCGGCGTGGTGCTGGCCCGCGAAGGGGGCGCCCTGCCCACCATGGCCCGGCCCGTGCGCGCCTTCGTCGGTGCCCTCCTGGGCCACGGTCGGCAGGGGATGCCCTGGATCCACATCGATGATCTGACCGCCCTGCTCACCCGTGCCCTGGAGGATCCCGCATGGTCGGGCCCCGTCAACGCCACCGCCCCTGAAACCCTCGACCACGCCGCGTTCATGCACGCCCTGGCCCGGCGCCTGGGACGCCCCCTCTGGCCCATCCCCGCAGCCCTCACCCGCGCTGCGCTCCGCGTGGCCGTGGGTGAAATGGCGGAG
>MWBB01000093.1 GCA_002068835.1 Acidobacteria bacterium ADurb.Bin340
CTGGGCACCTGCATCCGCCAACACGCCCGCAGCCCCTTGCGGGGCGTGACACCCCTGACCCATGTGCACCAGACCGCTCTCCCTCCTCTCGTGCCCCCTCCGCACCCGGTCGTGGACGCCCCTTCCCATTCCACCGCCCCTGTCCCCCTTCCGGAGGATCCCTACCTCCGCTGGCTGCCACTCCTCGCCCAAGCCTGGTGCGCTGGAGCACTCCTCATGACCCTTCGCCTTGCGGGGGGGCACATGCTGATCGCCCACCAGATCCGGTCTGCCCGGCCAGCCCCCAGAGCCCTGGCACGCCTCTGGTCCCACTTGGCTTCCCGAACCAACGGCCCACAGCCTCCACCCATCCGCATTCTGGAAGGGCTCCGCTCCCCCCTCGTGGCGGGATGGCTCAGGCCTGTGCTGCTGGTTCCTGCAGGCCTTTGGGGCCCACTGGATCCCACGGCCCTGGAGGCCCTCCTGGCCCATGAACTTGCCCACATCCGAAGGCACGATCCCCTGGTGAACGCGCTCCAGGGTGTGGTGGAGGCACTGCTTTTCTACCATCCCGCCGTATGGTGGATCTCGCGCCGGATACGCCACGAGCGCGAACTCTGTTGCGACGACCAAGCCGCAGCATGGTGCAGCGATCCGCTGATATTGGCGGAGGCGCTCACGGCGCTGGGCGGCTTCTCCCGCGGAACCCCGATGGCCGCCCTCGGCGCCGCAGGAGGCGATCTCACGGCCCGGGTCCGGCGTCTTCTGCCCGGCCGATCCCCACGAACCACCTTCGCCTGGGCCCCCATGCTGGCCTTGGCCCTGGTGATCGTGGCCGCCACCACCAGCCATCTTCTTCACGCCTCCCCCGGCGCTAGGGACCCCATGGGGTTCTCGCTCCTTGGAGAAGGACGAACCGCCTACCTCTGGGCCCAGGCTTCAGACATCGGTCCTGACGCGCGAATGCTCGCCCATGCGGGCGTCCTGCCCTGGGGCAGGGGCGTGGCGAGCCGCACGATTGATGCATCCACCTACCGCGGCCATCGGGTACGGTTCACCGCTCGGATGCGCCCGGAAGAAATCCGCGAATTCGGGGGCCTATGGATGCGGATCGAAGGTCCATCCGGCACGATGGCTCACGACACCGCCTTCACCCGCGGCAGTGGCGACTGGGAGACCCGAGGGGTGGTTCTCGATGTTCCCCAGGATGCACAGCTGCTCGTCACCGGCGTCGTCTTGGGAGGGCGGGGAAGGCTCTGGATGGACCTTCCCCGGCTGGAGTTGGTCGATGCCCGGACGCCAACCACCTACAAGGCATGCTTTCCGGGGGGCACAAACTGGATGCTGGCAGGCAACCGGCCGGATGCCTACAGCGTTGACATCGATCCAGGCGAGCGATTGGACGGTGCCCCTGTGCTGCGCTTTGCTTCCACCTGCGTTAATCCAGGCGGATTCGGCACCCTCGTGGCCGGTCGTCCGGTTGGTTCCTTCCGGAACCGCCCCGTTCGCCTCAGCGCATGGGTGCGCGGTGAAAACATCAAAGGATGGGGAGGACTGTGGCTGCGGGCGGATGGCGCCTCAGGGCAAACCCTCGCTTTCGACAACATGAGCACCCGCCCGCTGAAGGGAACTTTCCCCTGGCAGCGGATCGAAATGGTGCTGGAGATTCCCGAAACTGCCGCCCGAATGGAATTCGGTGTCCTCCTCCAAGGGGCTGGGCGCCTCTGGTTCACGGATCCTGAGCTCACCCCCCACACACCCTAGCGGCCTTCGGCCGCCCTCTCTTTCATCCCGTTTGCGACCGCCCCAAAGGACGGTCCAGGAGATTCCTGCATGTCCGAAGACCACCGCCCCCCCCTCCGGCGCGCCTGGCTGCTGCTACCGATCCTCATCTGGGGACTCCTCACGGTCCTGACCCTCGTCCTCATGCAATTCCCCACCGGTCCCCAACTTTTTCTGGGCGAGCACTGGTTCCCCTGGTCCTGGCTGCTCACCCCAGTCGCAGCAGGGCTGATGAGCAGTCTCGCGCTTTGGCTCCGGCGTTTTGACGGGAAACGCAGGATCGGATTCCGGGTGGCACTGTTGGCAAGTGCCGGGATTGTTGCCCTGGTCATTGCTGGACTGGCCTGGATGCGCCACACCCTGCCCTCCGAAGGGAGTCGTCGGGAGCGCATTGCTCTTTCCTCTGAAAGCGGAAGCCTTGTGAACGTGGATCTCGGGCAGGGGCTGCGTCTCGTCTACAGCCCGTTCATTCCAGTCGATGCCCAGGGACGGACGCTGCCTCACCAGGCGATACGGCCAGAGGTGGGGATGGGGGATCAGGATGTCCCAGCACCGATCACCGAACAATCGCTGGCCAACCTTGTCTCCTTTTCCATGGCCTATGGCCACCTTCGATGGTTCCACCCCACCGATGCGGCAACGACAGCAGACTGGGACAGGCTCGCTATCGCAGGTCTCGCTGACATGGCCAAGGCCCAGAACGCAAAGGAACTGAGAGATCGGCTTCAATCGTTCTTTGCACCCGTGGCGCCCAGAGCTCGTTTTCTGATCGGAGGACAGGAGCCCGAGCCCTTGGCTCTCCCTGAGGGCACCCAAGGCATGGTGCGCTGGGTACATGAAGGGGCCTACAGCATCAGCCGCAACATTCACCCCGCGAAGGGCCCCGTTCGTGCCACGAGGCTCGGATCAGTGGTGGTGACATGGAACCTGCTGCATCATTTTTCGCCTTATCCAGAGGAGGTGGCGGCCCCCTGGAAGAGCGCACTGGCAAGAAGCCTGCGATCGGTAGCAGAGGCGAGCACCGAAGCAGATTTCCTCCATGCCTTCCGCGCTTTCACATCCATCCATCGCGATGCCCACATCTGGCCCCGAGCGCGCAACTTCGATCCCCGCGGCCACAGTCTGCCCTTTACGATTCGAATCGCTGAAGGCAGAGCCTTCGTGGATCGCGTTGCGAAGAATCAGGACCCTCGGCTCACGCCCGGTTGCGAGATTCTTTCCGTGGACGGCAAGTCTGCGTCAGACCGGATCCACGACATCGCATCGGAAGTGAGCGCCTCGAACCCAGGCCATGTTCGACGTGGTTGCGAGCTCATGTTCCCGGGCCAAGCAACAGATGGGAATGCCACCGTGCGATGGCGGACGCCCGAAGGTGTTGTTGTGGAGTCATCCTTGGTGCCACTGAAGGAGCCCCTCACGCCCCGTGGTTCCAGCAAGCAGCTGCGTGAGATTCAGCCCGGGCTCTGGTACATCGACGTGACGCGGCCCATCGCCACCCCCCGGGAAACGATGATGGCGTTGGAGCAGGCCAAGGCTGTGATCGTGGACCTCCGTGGTCATCCCGCAGATGGCTTCCTTGAAATGTTCCTGATGCCCAGGCTCATTGATGGGCCCGTCCACTTCCAACCTCTCGCCATCCCCATCGCCGACCGCCCCGACCGCACTTCCTGGGTCTGGAAGGAACTCTCACGTCCTGTCATCGTTCCACGCGGGCGAAGATTGACAGCCCGGGTGGCTTTTCTCATGGATGGCGAGGCCATGAGCTACGCCGAAAGCCTGCTCAGCCTGGTGGAACACCACCACCTTGGCGACCTCGTCGGCGAACCAACCGCCGGAAGCAACGGCAATGCCGCCGACATTTCGCTGAGTGGTGGCATCTCGTTCCACTGGACCGGCATGCGGGCCCTTCGCCACGATGGAACGGGTTTCCATCGAATTGGCGTACGACCAACAGTAACGGTCGTTCCGACTGTCCATGGAATCCAGGCAGGCCGGGATGAGGTTCTTGAACAAGCCCTGGCCACCCTGGCCGGGAAGTAGGTGGAACGGGGCTCGCCACTCACGTTCCCTCCGATCGTGGCCCCGTCGGCCTGAAAGAGAAAACGGAGCCGCGAGGCTCCGTTCATCGTGGTGGCTGGAGACAGACTCGAACTGTGCGCGTGGCTGGCCCCGCCCGCGGACGCTGTGCAGACCCCGCTGGGGTCTTGCTCGCTGCGGGCTACCGGGCCGCCACTGCTTCTCGACAGTCCGAGTCCGATCGTGGCCCCGTCGGCCTGAACGAGAAAACGGAGCCGCGAGGCTCCGTTCATCGTGGTGGCTGGAGACAGACTCGAACTGTGCGCGTGGCTGGCCCCGCCCGCGGACGCTGTGCAGACCCCGCTGGGGTCTTGCTCGCTGCGGGCTACCGGGCCGCCACTGCTTCTCGACAGTCCGAGTCCGATCGTGGCCCCGTCGGCCTGAACGAGAAAACGGAGCCGCGAGGCTCCGTTCATCGTGGTGGCTGGAGACAGACTCGAACTGTCGACCTAGGGATTATGAGACCCTCGCTCTAACCACCTGAGCTACCCAGCCGGAACGAACATTCTACCGAGGATGGGCGCCAAAATCCACGGTGGGTTTCGGCGGGTTGAGGACCTGGTCGTAGAGGGTTTCGTACTGATCGACGATGGGCCCTTCGGCGAAGGTGGTGAGGGCGCGTTCCTGAGCGGAGGCGCCGAGGCGCTGGCGGAGGGTTCGATCCCGCAGGAGGGTCAGGACATCCTCGGCCATGGCCCTCACATCGCCGACAGGTTCCAGGAAACCGTCCACGCCGTGGCGGACCACCTCGGGCAGACCGCCCACCCGGCTGGCCACCACGGGCACCTGATGGGCCATGGCCTCCAGGGCCGCCAGGCCGAAACTTTCGGTGGCGCTGGGAAGAAGGAAGACGTCGGAGCAGGCCAGCACCGTGGCGATATCCAGTTGCTTGCCCGTGAAGCGCACGCGATCCGAAAGGCCGCGTTCCCGGGCGTAGGCTTCGGCCTCGGGCCGATCCGGGCCGTCCCCCACCATCACGAGGCGGCATGGATGTTCGACCTGGACCTGTTCGAAGACCTTCATCACATCCATCACCCGCTTCACCGGCCGGAAATTGGAGATGTGCACCAGCACGCTGGCATTGCAGGGGGCCAGCCACGCCCGGCAGTCCGGCAGGGGGCCCTCCGGCGGACTGACGAAGTTGGGGATCACGGCGATGGGACGGTCCACCTGGAAGGTCCGGAGCGTCTCGTCCCTCAGGTATTCGGAAACGGCCGTGACCGCATCGCTGGCCCGGATGGCGAGGCGCACCATGCTCAGGTAGCTGGGGTCCGAGCCCACAACGGTGATGTCGGTTCCGTGGAGGGTGGTCACCACCTTCATCCGGTGGTCCAGGGCCATACGGGCCAGCAGGGCCGCGCTCGCGTGGGGAATGGCGTAATGGGCGTGCATGACCTCCAGGCCGTGGTGCTCGGCCACATCGGCCATCTTGGAAGCCAGGGCGATGCTGAAGGGGGCGTTCTCGAAGAGGGGATAGGGCGAGGCGTTCACCTCGTGGAAGAACACGTGGTCCTCGAAGCCCAGCAGGCGCGGCGGCACGGAGGGGCTGAGGATGTGGACTTCGTGGCCGCGGGCTGCCAGGGCCTTGCCCACCTCCGTGGCCACCACGCCGGAACCGCCGAAAGTCGAATAGCAGGAAATGCCGATACGCATGGGGGCTCCAGGGGGCTGTCCAGGGGTCGTCCAGTCTATGATGGAGGTTCAACCTACGGCGGCCCTCACCATGCTCGTTCTCATCGCCCATCGCGTGATCGACCTGCTGATCCTGGCGATCCTCGTGAGCAGCATCCTGTCCTGGTTCCGTCCTGATCCGCGCAATCCCTTCGTCCGGGTGCTCAACGCCGTGGTGGAACCCATCCTCCACCCCATCCGCGCCCTCCTGCCGGGCATGGGCGGCCTGGATTTCAGCCCCATGCTGGCGGTGGTCATCCTGATGCTGCTCCGATCCCTGCTGGAGCGGGGCCTGACCTGAGGTCTGTCATGAAGTTCACTCCCCTGGACATCCAGCGCCGCGAATTCGAGAAGGTCTTCCGGGGCCTGGAGGAGAACGAAGTCCGCGCCTTCCTCCACGAAGTGGCTGCGGAATGGGAAGAGGTGCTGCACGAGAACCAGAGGATGCGCGACGAGATCCTGGATCTGCGGGAGCGCCTGCAGCAGTACCAGGAACAGGACCGCATCTTCCGGGAGGCCCTGCTCCACGCCCAGCGCACCAAGGAGGAGGTGCTGGATGGCGCCAACCGCGAGAAGGCGCTGATCCTCAAGGAGGCCGACTTCAAGGCGGACGAGATCCTGCGGGAGGCCATGGCCCAAGTGGCGGAGATGGAGACGGTCATCCGCAACCTCAAGCTGGAGCGTTCGCGGTTCCTGCAGGATGTGGACGGCCTCATGGCCCGGACCCGGCGGTTTCTCCAGGATGAAGCCCCGGAAATGTTCCCGCCCGCCGAATCCACCCGTCGCCTCGATGATACGGAAGCGGGCCGGATCGATGCCCTGTCCGCGCCCCCCTTTCCTCGCCTGCCCCCGGCGGGATCGCGGTAGATTCACGAAGGGGGCCCGCCGGGCCCCCTTCGCGCACGAGTCCTTCGACCTCAGTCCCGGACGATGCGGGTTCCCACGGTTTCGTAGGGCTCGTGGCCCAGGGCCTCAGGGCTGGTGATCAGCACTTCGTGGCCACCGGCCTTGATGAACTGGATGGCGGCTTCGATCTTGGGGCCCATGCTTCCGGCCGGGAACTGGCCGTCGGCCATGTGCTTCTCGGCTTCGGTCACGGTCATGCGGTCCAGCCACTTCTGGCTGGGCTTGCCGAAGTCCACGGCCACCTTGGGCACGCCCGTCAGGATCACGTAGGTGTCCGCGCCCAGCTGTTCGGCCAGCAGGCTGGAGAGGCGGTCCTTGTCGATCACGGCTTCCACGCCCTCCAGGTAGCCCTGGCCGTCGCGGATCACGGGGATGCCGCCGCCGCCGCCGGCGATGACGCAGTGACCGGCTTCCAGCAGGGTCTTCACAGCCTCCAGCTGGATGATCTCCAGGGGCTTGGGCGAGGGGACGACCTTGCGGTAGCCGCGGCCGGCGTCTTCCTTCATGTGCCAGCCCTTTTCACGGGCCAGTTCCTGGGCGCGCTGCTCGGTGTAGAAGGGGCCCACGGGCTTGGTGGGATTCTGGAAACCGGCGTCGTTCTTGTCCACCACCACTTCCGTGAGGATGGTGCTCACGGGGCAGGCATGGTTGATGTAGCGCAGGCGGTTGATGAGCGTGCGCTCGATCATGTAGCCCATGGACCCCTGGGTCATGGCATCGGCGATATCCAGGGTGTAGGGCGGAATGCGGTTGGAGCCGGCTTCCTGCTGGATGAGGATGTTGCCCACCTGGGGGCCGTTGCCGTGCACCACGCAGAGGCTGTAGCCCGCCTGGATCACATTGGCGAACATCTCGGCGCATTCGGCCGCGTTCTCCAGCTGCTCCTCCTGGAGCCCCTGCTGCTTCTCCTTGAGCAGGGCATTTCCGCCGATGGCGATGAGAGCGATCTTCTTGGCCATGCAGGTCCCCATTGAAGAAAACGATGATCCTACCAGCGCCCGCGGACCCCCGTAAGCCTTCCTTTCCCCTGATAGACTCGGGGGCATGAAACACCTGCGGGGCCAGCGGTTCCAATGCGATGACCTCCCATCCGCCTCCCCAGCGGGCGGGTCGGCTCCGGCATGATCGACGCCCTCCGACGCGTTGAGACACCGGAGGGCATCACCCTCGAGCTGAAACCCGCGGGGCCCTTGCCCCGGGCCCTGGCCTGGGGCCTGGATTTCGCCATCCGCGCGGCCCTCTACCTCACCCTGGGCATCCTGGCCTCCCTGTTCGGGCGCCTCGGAATGGGGATCTTCCTCGTGGGGCTTTTCCTCATCGAATGGTTCTACCCGGTGATCTTCGAGGTGCTGAACCAGGGACAGACGCCGGGCAAGTGGGCGGTGGGCCTGCGGGTGCTGGGCATGGACGGCCTGCCGGTCACCTGGTCCCAGGCCATGGTGCGGAGCCTGCTCATGACCGTGGATTTCCTTCCCGTGGGCTACGCGGCAGGGATCGCAGCCATGCTCATGGGCCGCCACGCTCAGCGACTGGGGGATCTGGCTGCGGGAACGATGGTGGTTCACGGCGAACTGCGCTCTCGGCCCCGCGCATCATCCCCGGCGCGCCCCCTGGAAGCCGCGGCCGGAACGTTCGCGCTCCCCCTGCCCCTCACGGCTGCCGAGCAGCGCGCCGTGGTCGCCTTCGCCGAACGCCTGCCGTCCCTGGCCCCCTTGCGGGCCCAGGAGTTGGCGGAAGTGCTGGAGCCCCTCCATGGACTGAGGGGGGATGAAGCCGTGGCCTGCCTGGCGGGGTTTGCTGAAGGGTTGCGGGGACTCCGGTGAAGCAGCAGCAGTTCGAATCCCTGCACCAGAGGGCCTGGGAGGCCTTCGAGGCCCAACTGGGCCAGCAGGGCCTCGGGATGAGGCCATCGAAAGCCTTGGATCTGCAGGACTTCCCAGACCGCTACCGTCAGATCTGCCACCACCTGGCCGTGGCCCAGCAGCGGGCCTACACCCCAACCCTGGTGCAGCACCTCCACGATCTGGCCCTCCGGGGCCACCAGGCCCTGTACGGTCAGCGATCCGGGCTTGCAGGCCGGTGGGCCGCCTTCCTGGTCCACGGATTTCCTCGGCTGGTGAGGGCTTCCTGGCGATCCGTCCTCCTCGCGGCCCTGCTCTTCGGGGCTCCCTTCGCAGGTCTACCCTTCCTGATCCAGCAGGATCCCGAAGTGGCCTTCCTCATCGAACCGCCCCAGGATCTGGCCCGCTACGAGGGGATGTACCAGCCCAAGGGGGAGCGTTTCGGCCGGGAGCGGGCTGGTGATACGGACGTGGCCATGTTCGGCCACTACATCTGGAACAACATCCGCATCACCTTCCAGGCCTTCGCCACGGGGCTTCTGGGGGGAGTCGGCTCCGTGTTCTTCCTCCTGTGGAACGGCCTCCACGGCGGCGCCGTAGCGGGCCACCTGACCCGCATCGGCCTGGGTTCCACCTTCTGGCCCTTCGTGGCAACCCACAGCGCCCTGGAACTGCCCGCCCTGGTGCTGGCGGGAGCCGCGGGCCTGCAGGTGGGAGGCGCCCTCCTGGCCCCGGGGCGCCG
>MWBB01000094.1 GCA_002068835.1 Acidobacteria bacterium ADurb.Bin340
CGCCCGCCAGTGGCTTGGCCTCGAAGACTGGGAAGCCGAGGCTCACGCCTGGGGGGATCTGGCCACCCAGCCCCGGATGGGGCGCCTCCCCGCCCTGCTGGAGGCGGTCCGGGAAACCCACCGTCCCCAGGTGGAAGAGGTCCGGGTGGGCGGCGAAGGGGATGGCCGCCCTGTGCGGATCCTGGTGGTTCCCCTGGCGGGCGGCGGTGAACTCGCGGTGCTCGAGGATCTTTCCCTGCTCGCTCAGGCCGAGAAACGCGCCGCCTGGCAGGAAGTGGCCCGGCGCATGGCCCACGAGGTGAAGAACCCCCTTACGCCCATCAAGCTCACGGCCCAGCGACTGCTCCGCCGCACCCGGGAGGGCCGCCTGGATCCCGCCTCCGTGGCCGAAGGCGCCGAAACCATCCTGACGGAAGTCTCCAGTCTGGCCCGTCTGGTGGACAGCTTCAGCCGTTTCGCCAAGCTTCCGGCTCCCCAGCCTGCGCGGCTGGACGCCTGCGATCTGCTGCGCCAGGTCCACGCCCTCTACGCCCCCGCCCATCCCGGGGTCCGCTTCGATCTCAAGATGGAAGCCTGTCCGCTGGAGGCGTGGTGGGACGGCGACATGGTGAAGCGCGCCCTCATCAACTTCGTGGACAACGCGTTGGCCGCCCAGGGGACCCGGGGGACCCTGCGTCTCGCCCTGGCGCTGCAGGACGGCCATGCCGTGCTCTCTGTAGAGGACGAGGCCGGCGGCGTGCCCGAGGCCCACCGCGGCAACCTCTTCCAGCCCTACTTCAGCACCAAGACCAAGGGCACGGGCCTGGGCCTGGCGATCTCCCGGCGCATCGCCGAGGACCACGGCGGCGAGGCCCGCTACGCGCCCACGCCGACCGGTTCCTGTTTCAGTCTGGTGATGCCGCTGTTCACACCCTCAGCACGCTGAACACCGGCAGGCCGGCCAGGGCCTCTCGGCCCGGCAGGTTGCCCACTTCCGCGAAGAGGGTGAGGGCCAGGGCGTGGGCCCCCGTGCGCTCCACCAGGCTTCGGGCGGCCGCAGCGGTGCCCCCCGTGGCCAGCACATCATCCACGATGAGTACCCGATCGCCCGGTTTGAAGGCGCCCTCGGGGATCTCCAGCGCATCCTCGCAGCCCTGGGTGTTCAGGTAGGTGGCGCGCAGGGTCCGGCCCGGCAGCTTCCCGGGTTTGCGGGCAGGCACGAAACCCAGGCCCAGGCGCAGGGCCAGGGCCGATCCGAAGATGAAGCCCCGGCTCTCGAGCGCCAGAACATGGGTGGGCTGAAGGGTTTCGACGGGGGCCTGCATGCGTGCCACGGCCTCCTGGAAGGTTGTGACATCCGCCAGAAGGGGCGTGATGTCCCAGAAGGCCATGCCGGGCTTCGGGAAGTCGTTGAGGTCGCGGATGAAGGGACGGAAATCCATGGCAGCTCGCTAGGGATGAATGCGGAAGGGGAAGGGAAGTGATTCTCCCCCATCGGCCGGGTTCCAGTCCACCTGGGTCACCCGGGCCCAGGGGGGGCCTTCGGAAAGGCGCTGCCGGAAGGCTTCCAGAACCTCCGGAGGCCCCTCGGCCTCGCCGGAAACCGTGCCATCCCACTCGTTCGTCACCCGGCCCCCCAGCCCCAGGGCGCGGGCGGAGTCCTGCGCGAAAACCCGGAATCCTACCCCCTGCACCCGGCCATGAACCTGGAACACCGCCCGCACGGTCGTCCTCCCGGAAGCCCGGCAGTTTATCGCCTTGACCCAATCTCTTGTCCCGTCTAGGATCAAAGGTTCCGGCGCGTGGCGCAGCCTGGTAGCGCACTACCTTGGGGTGGTAGGGGTCGGAGGTTCGAATCCTCTCGCGCCGACCAAGGGAAAGGCACCCGCAAGGGTGCCTTTTTTGATATGGATTGGGATGGGGCCGGTCAGCCCAGGCGAGCGCGAAGGCCCTCTAGGTCTGGATCGCCCGGGTGGCGGGCTAGGCCTTGGGCGATCCAGTCCAGCGATTCGGCCCTGCGTCCCTCCTGGGCGGCCTGGAGGGCGGCGAGGCGCTGCCAAAGGCCCCGGCCGCCCCCGGGGATCTGCTGCAAGGCCCTTTTCGCCAGGAGGGCTGAGGCCGCCAGGCCCTCGGTCTGGACAGCGACCTGCAGCCGACGATCCCAGAGGCCGGCTTCGCTCGGGCAGGCCGCAATGCCGTTTTCCAGCAGGCGCCGGGCTTCGGGGATGTTGCCGGCCATCAGTTCGAACTCTGCGGCGTTGAGGTGGGCCAGGGTGAAGGTGGGGTCGTCCCGCTGCAGATCCTCCCAGGCGCGGCGAGCCGCTTCGACGCGGCCTGTCAGGGCCAGCGAAAGGGCCCGGCGGTTCCGAGCGAGGCTGTGGGCGGGCTGGTGGGCCAGCAACTTTTCCAGATAGGGCAGCGCTTCGGCCGGACGCTCCAGTTCCTGGAGGGCCAAACCGGCTGCCATCAGTGCCGGAGCGAGAGACTTGTGGGCGAGGCAGGCCAGGGCTGCGTCGAGGGTTTCCTGCCAGTGGGCGGCGGCCATGGCCTGCTGCATGAGGTTGAACTGGGCCTGGAGTTCGCCGGGTTTCGCCCGGGCCTCGCTGCGGGCGAGTTCCAGGTACCACACCTTTTTCTGATTCTCCCGGTCGTCAAAGGTTTTCCCATAGTGGTGGATCACCGCATTCAGCGGACGGACCGGCAGGTTGCGGGTCTCGAACCAGGGATCCAGGAGTTCATGGATCCGTCCATGGAAGGCCAGGCCCGTGTGCCGCCGAGCCAATCGGAGGCCGTGGAAGTCGGCGCAGTAGGGGAAGGTGGCTCCTTCGGCGTAGCCACCCGGGTTCGCAACCACGGGCTGTCCGAACAGGCTCTGGGAACCTGATCTGTAGTAGTTGCGAAGGACCAGGCGGTAGGCGTGGACCTCCGGCGCCTCGAGGGCGCCTCGAATCACGGCATGGTCCCGGGCATCCACCGCCTCATCCGCATCCAGGATCAGGATCCAGTCGCTGGTGCAGTGGGAAAGGCTGGCGTTCCGGGCTGCGGCGAAATCATCGCACCAGTTGAAACCGTGAACCTCGGCCCCCAGAGTGCGGGCCAGGTCCGAGGTGCCGTCCTGCGAGCCCGTGTCCACCACCACCACTTGGTCCGCCAAGCCTTGCACTGAGGCAAGGCAATGGCCCAGGGTGGCGGATTCATTCTTGACAATGAGGGCCAGGGAGAGGGTGGGCATGCTCCCAGGCTAGTCAAAAAAAGCGGCTCAAGGTACGGGAAGCGGTGGTCGAAAAGCTTCAAGCGGGGAGACCTCCCCGAACCAACCCGGGCGGCACGGATGCCGACCCCCTGCATCACGGAGGATGCAATGGCTTCCATTCTGAACAACGTTTCCGCGCTGGGCGCAACCCGTCAGCTGGGCGTTACCAATGCTGGTCTCCAGCAGACCATCGAGCGCCTCACCACCGGCCGCCGTATCAACCGCGCGTCCGATGATGCGGCTGGTCTGGGCATCAGCAACCAGCTGGGTGCCGACATCCGCATCGCCAGCCAGGGCAAGCGGAATGCCAACGATGGCATTTCCTACCTGCAGGTGGCGGACAGCGTGCTGGATGAGGTGACCAACCTCCTGACCCGCGCCGCGGAACTGGCCGAGCAGGCCAAGACCGGCACCATCAGCAACACCAACCGGACGGCCATCAACGAAGAGTTCCAGAACATCATCAAGACGATCGCGGATATCGGTCAGAGCACCAAGTTCAACGGTGCCACGGTGTTCACTTCTGGCGCCCTGAACGTATCGGTGGGTGGTTTCTCCCAGGTGTCGGTGACCGTGGGGACCATCAGCAGCGACAGCAACACTGCACTCGGCTTGACCGCCAGCACCAATAACCTGTCCACAGACACTGCAGCCACTACGGCAGCCGGACTGATCACCACAGCTCTCGAGACCGTGAGCACCACCCGCGCCAAGCTGGGTGCCAGCCAGCAGAAGTTGACCTCTGTCTCCAACGCTCTGGGCATCCAGGTGGAGAACTTCACGGCTGCCTACAGTCAGATCCGCGATGCCAATGTGGCGGATGAGATCGTGAACCTCACCAAGTTCCAGATCCTGAACCAGTCCGGGACCAGCGCCCTCGGCCAGGCGAACCAGTCCCAGCAGCAGATCCTGGCCCTCCTCCGGTAGGCCGGAGTCAGCGGCGAGCCTAAGGGGGAGGGCCAGCGGCCCTCCCCCTTCATGGCTGGCCTCAATGTCTAGGAGGGCGTCATGCCTGATCTCCTTGCTCCCCTGGGAGGCTCGGGTCAGGCGCAACCCCTGGTTCCCGCGCCTGTTCCGTCCCCTCCGTCCGCCGCCACGGCCTCCGTCCGTCCTGAGGAGGCTACTTCTGCCCAGGATTCCCTCACGGCCGTTTCGTTCAAGGCCCAGGGTGGGGATCGATCGAGGGCACAGAGTGCTGTCCCCCTGGAGGAAGCCGCCAAGACCTTCCGGGAATTCCTCAAAGGTCTGCCAGCGGACCTCCAGTACAGCCTGGATGATGAAACGGGCACGGTGGTCTTCAAGGTGGTGAATCCTGTCACCAAAGAGGTCATCCGCCAGTACCCACCTGAGGAATTGCTTGAAGTCGCCCGGCGCCTGACGCGCCTCGCCAAAGGGGAAAAGCGGTCTGGCATCCTGCTTGATCGTTCTCTTTGAACGGGCTTTTTCTGCCTGTTTCGGGTTTTCGCGGAGGTTCCCATGGCATCCCCCATCAGCTTCCAGGGCCTCTCCACCAACCTCCCTACGGATCAACTGGTGGAGGCCATCCTCCAGGCCGAAGGCCAGGGCATGGTCCGCATGCAGGACCGCCAGAACCTGAATGCGAAGCGGGCCTCCCTGATCCGCACCTTCCGCACCAACCTGATGGCCCTGCAGACGACCTTCGGGACCCTGGCGAACAGCAGCTTCTCCAGCCGAAGCGTTACCAGTTCGGATGCCAACAACACCTACCTCGCCGCCACCGCCAATGGGGCGGCCAATGGCACGTACGAGGTCGTGGTTCGGCAGGCGGCCCAGGGGGCCCGGCTGACAGCCCCGGCGGCGACCACCTCTTTGACCGCCTCCCTTGGCGGCACCGACAGCGTGGGTGATGGCACCGGAACCTACGATTACACGTTGACGAACACCGATGGCGAGGCGGTGACGGTTTCCCTCAGCGCCGCCAACAATACGCTGGGGGGGCTCCGGGATGCCATCAACGCTCAGGCGGGCACCACCGGCGTACAGGCTACGGTTGTCCAGACGGCAGCCACCGGCGACAGCTATAAGCTCGTGCTCTCCACCACCGGCACGGGGCAGGGGACCGCAGGCGACAGCGTCTACCTGAAGGGCAACGCCGGCAACCTGCTGGGCCTTGCGGACACGGGAAGCGGAACCCAATCCCAGGTGGCGGCCAAGAATGCCCTGTTCAGCGTGAATGGCATCGAGTTGGAGCGGAGTTCCAACGTGGTGACCGATGCCGTGGACGGGCTGACGCTCACCCTGAAGGCCGGCGACGAGACCAAGACCACGACTCTTACCGTGGGGACCAATCGGGAGGGTTTGAAGTCCGCCATGGGTGATCTGGTCGCCAAGTACAACGCGCTGTACAAGGCCTACAAGGATAACTCTGGCTCTGGTGGCGCGCTGGCCGGTGATTCCACCCTGCGAACGATCCTCTCCCAGGTCCGATCCTTCATGACGGGTCAGCCCCAAGGAATCGCTGCGGATGCCACCTACCGCAGCGGGGCCGAGCTTGGATTGAAGACGGAGCGCGATGGCACCTTGGGCTTCGACAGCACGGCGTTCCTGGCCGCCGTGGACAAGGATCCGGGAGCTGTGGAGGCCGTTTTCAACAAGGCCTACAGCGCGTTTCAGACCTATGCCGCGCAGGTGACCTCGCCGGGGTCGGGCAATCTGGCGTCCATTCTCCAGTCCATCGAAACCCAGAATGCGCGACTGTCCACCCAGATTGCTTCGACGCAGACACGCCTCGATCGTCGCCGGGAGGCCCTCCAGATGCAGTTCTCCCGTCTGGAGAGTCTGGTGGGCCAGATGCAGGCTGCGGGCCAGAGCCTCGGGAGTCTGTAATGATGTCAGCAGGCACCACCGTCCGGCAGCCTGGGGTTCCCATCATGCCAACGCCCTACAGCAACGCGTCCGACCAGTACCTGCTTCAGAAGATCACCGGAGCTTCCCGGGAACAGTTGGCGGCGCTGTTGCTGGAGGGCGCACAGCGGTTCGTGGGGCAGGCCATCGCCGCCATGGGGCGACGGGATATCCCGACCAAGGCCCGCATGGTGAACAAGGCTTCCGCCATCGTGGAGGAGTTGGCGGTTTGGCTCGATCACGAAAACGGCGGGGAGTTGGCTGGGAATCTGGCGCGCCTCTATGACTGGTGGCTGACCGAACTCTTCGAAGCCAGCCAGACCCAGGAAACAGACCGCCTGGAGCGGATCCAGCGTCAGATGGGTGACCTTCGGGAGTCCTGGGAACAGGCTCATGTGCAGCAGAGGCCCGGGCAGGCTCCAAGGTCGGGACTTGGCTCTGAAGGGGTCGTCGGGTGAGTGACCGGGCGGTGGAGGAGGCCCTGGATGAGCTGGAAGCTCTTTTGTCCGAGCCCCTGGACCAGATGGACGGAGAACGGATTGGTGCATGGCACCTGCGGTTCAGGGCGGCCCTGAGTGCTGCCGAAAGGGGTCGCGGCTGGGTGGATCTGGTGGCGCGGGCGCATGCCCTGGGAGGCCGACTCGATCAGGTGCTTGGCGAGGCCATCAGTCAACGCGACGCGCTTCGCCGCGAACTCGATGTGGGTGGGCTGGGTGCCCGGGCCCTGAAGGCCTATCGGCCGCGCTGAATTCAGTTCGTTCCGAAGGTGCGATCCCCGGCATCGCCGAGGCCGGGAAGGATGTAGCCCTTCTCGTTGAGCTGGCGGTCTACCGTGGCGGTCACCACCGTGAGCTCGGGATGGTCGTGCTCCAGACGCCGAAGTCCTTCGGGCGTGGCCAGGATGGCTGCGAGGGTGATCTGGCGAGCGCCGGCCTCCTTCAGTTGCCGCACCGCTTCCGAGGCGCTCCCGCCCGTGGCGAGCATGGGGTCCAGAATGAAGACGGGGCGGGATTCAAGGAGCGGCGGGAAGTTCCGGTAGTAGGGCACCGGAACCAGGGAGTCGTGGTCGCGATACAACCCGAGATGGCCGACTTTGGCGGTGGGCAGCACCTGGAGGAAGGGCTGGAGGAGGCCCAGTCCCGCACGGAGCACCGGCACCAGCACCGGGTCCAGGGCAGGCAGCAGCCCGCCCTGGGTTCGTTCCAGCGGGGTTTCCACCGCCACCGGCACGAGGGGGAGCGTGCGGGTGCTCTCGAGGGCCAGCAGGAGCCCCAACTCTTCCGTCAGGGCACGGAAGAGGCTCACAGGCGTCTTCCGGTCCCGAAGCAGGGTGAGTTTGTGGGTGGCGAGCGGATGATCCAAAACGATCGTATTCATGGAGCCTCCGTGGGGGTTAGCCGGATGATTCAGAAGGACAAAAAGCGGGGTGGGGGCCAGTGTTCACGGGCGTTTGCGGGATTCCTCGGAAGGTTCCCGGTAGCAGTGTCCCCCGCTTCTCCCTGTCCGCAAAGGGTTGTGGGCTACTTGCCGGGGGAATATATTTCTGCCGGGCAATTCGAAATTTTGTTGACCAGTCCGTGATCGCGCCTTTAGATGAACATCAGAAGCTAGAATCCGCATTCGCAAGCTGACGCAATCATCTGCCGTGGTACCCGGGGGCATCGGAGGAGCCTAAATGCTGAAAAAAGTCCAGATATTCAAGGCGCTGGACATCGAGATCAAGAAGCAAAAAGGCCCAGCGGTGGTGAAGGATTCGCATCGCGGACACCACTCTCTCAAGGAAGAGCTCTCCCAGACGGGCATTTCCATCATCGGCGAGGTGGCGGGCGGCAATCCGTTCCGCGGCCAGGTGCGGGAGAGCTATCGGCCGGGCACCCATGCGAAGAGCCTGGTCGAGAACGGGGCTCGGGCCATTTCCGTGGCTACGGATCGCTTCCTCTATTTCGGAGAGGACAAGCATCTGCCGGATGCCCGGAATGCCGTGAAGGTGCCGCTGCTTCGCCGCGATTTCATTTTCGAGGAGTACCAGGTCGAGGAAAGCAAGATCCTCGGCGCGGATGCCATCCTTCTGGTGGCGGCGCTCCTCGAACCGGAACGCCTGAAGGCCCTGCAGTCCCTCGCGGTGAGCAAGGGTCTGGATGTGGTGATGGAGGTCTTCAACGAGGCGGATCTTGAGCGGGCCCTGGAGGCCGGCGCCGAGATCATCTGCGCGGTGGGCCGGGACATGGACACCTGGGAGCCCTCGTACGAGAAGGCCCTTGCCCTCATCAAGAAGGTGCCCACCAAGAAATGCCTCCGGATGGTCGAGGCGGGTGTCTCCGCCTTGCCTCAGATCCAGGAGCTTGAAGCGCTCGGGGTCCACGGCGTCATCCTCGGGGATGTGCTGCTGGACGAGTTCTATCCGGGCAAGCGCCTTGCCCAGCTCCTGGCGGGCATCGAACCCGTGAAAAAGCCAGTCAAGTCCAAACCCAAGCCGACTGCAGAAAGCGCAACGGCCCCTGTCGCAAGCACTCCCATTCCAGAGGGCTCCGCCAAGCCCGCTCCGCGTTTATCCACCTCTCACCCCGCCCGGAAGGGCAACAAGGAGTTCCAAATGGAACACATCCAGACGCCTGACGAGACCATGGCCTCCGAGGCTGCCCCGTCCTCCGAGGCTGCTGCCAAGAAGACGGCCGCGAAGAAGCCCGCCGCCAAGAAGGCTGCCGCCAAGAAGCCCGCCGCCAAGAAGCCGGCCGCGAAGAAGCCAGCCGCCAAGAAGCCTGCGGCGAAGAAGCCTGCGGCCAAGAAGGCTGCCGTCAAGAAGGTCGCCGCGAAGAAGCCGGCGGTGAAGAAGGCTGCCGTCAAGAAGGTCGCCGCGAAGAAGCCGGCGGTGAAGAAGGCTGCGCCGAAGAAGG
>MWBB01000095.1 GCA_002068835.1 Acidobacteria bacterium ADurb.Bin340
CCGGCCCAAGCCGGCTCCGGCCGCCGCAAGGATCCCGAGGATCCCCAGCACGCAGGACGTCTCCACCAGGGTGAATCCGAAGTCCCGCCGGGTCATGGCCGCCGCCTACTTGCCTGCGGGAGCGGACTTCGGGGCCGGAGCCTGGCCCTGGAGGAGGTGAGGACGCAGCTTCGTGAAGGACTTCTCGCCGATCCCCTTCACGTTCATGAGGTCTTCCAGCCGCTGGAAGGGCCCGTTCTGCTTCCGGTATTCCACGATGCGCTCGGCGGTCTTGGCGCCCACTCCCGGCAGTTGCATCAGCTCCGTGACCGTGGCGGTGTTGGGATTCACCGGCTTCACCGGCTTCCGCCCGGCGGCGGAAAGGGAGAGGCCCAGAGCCAGGGCCAGAACGAGGGTGGTCAGGGACTTGAGCATGGTTTCCTCCTTGGGTGCTCATGCCCCATTCATCCAGTCGCGTGCCAAAGACGTAAACCGATGAAAACAGGAAAAATGCTATGATTTGAATGCCGTATTTTTGTAACTTTTTTATTACTATTTTTTTAAATATTTATTAACTCCTTTTTTTACATATTTTTAAAATTCGAAACCAAAAAATTCCTTGTACTTATTTCATGACAACGCATCACCTCCCGGGCCTCAAGCCGTTCCCTGCCGAGGCCGATGCCTTCCAGGCGGGAGGCATGGGTGATCAAGAAGATCAGCGTCCAGGATCTGCGGATCGGAATGTTCATTCATGACTTGAACGCAGGCTGGATGGATCACGTTTTTTTCAGATCCCGATTCATGCTTCGCAAGGAGGAAGACCTCCAGAAGATCCAGACATCCGGCATCCGGGAGCTCTACATCGACACCGTGAAGGGCATGGATCTACCGGAGGCTCCCACCCAGACCGAGGTCCAGGAGCAGTTGATGCAGGGCATGCTGCGGGGCGCCCAGCGCCCCGCCCGGGCCCAGACCACGCACCGCGAAGAACTGGCCTACGCCAAGGCTGTCCGTGCCGAAGCCGACCATGTGATCCGAGGTGTACTGGCGGATGCCCGCCTGGGGAAGCAGGCCCAGGTGGAACAGGTGGAGCCCGTGGTGGCGGAGATCACGGATTCCATCCTGCGGAACCCGGGCACCCTGGTGAGCCTTCTGCGCCTGCGGGAGGGGGACAACTACACCTTCACCCACTGCGTGAGCGTGGCCACGCTGCTGGTGACCTTTGGGCACCATCTCGGCATGGACCGCAGCCAGCTCATGGAATTGGGCGTCGGGGGCATGCTGCACGACCTGGGAAAGATGCGGGTGCCCGACCACATCCTCAACAAGCCCGGGAAACTCACCAACGAGGAATTCGAGATCATGAAACAGCATGTGGACCTGGGCATGCAGTTGCTCCGGTCCACGCCGGGCATCACGCCGGCCATGGCCCAGATCGCTGGGGAGCACCATGAGCGTTTCGGCGGTGCCGGCTACCCGGATGGCCTCCACGGATTCCAGATCAGCGCCTCCGGACGCATGGCCGCCATCGTGGATGTCTATGACGCCATCACGTCCAACCGGATCTACCACCGGGGCATGGAACCCTCCGTGGCCCTCCAGAAGATCTTCGAGTGGAGCGAGCACCACTTCGATCCCGAACTGGCCCAGCAGTTCATCCAGGCGGTGGGCATCTACCCGGTGGGCAGCCTGGTCCGGCTGGAAAGCCAACGCCTTGCAGTGGTGGTTGATCTGGGCGAAGGGAGCCTGCTCAATCCAGTGGTCCGGGTGGTCTACGATGCCCGGCGCCGGAAGCCGCTGGAGCCCCAGGACCTGGACCTCTCCAGAGCGGAACACGGCGGCGACCACATCATCGGGCACGAGCTCCCGGGGGATTGGAACATCGATCCCTTCAGCTTCCTCACCCTGGACATCGGGCTATAGGAGCCCTTTGTCCCGCATCCAGTCGTCGTTGAAGATCGTGCTGAGGTAGCGGCTGGCGCTGTCGGGGAAGAGCACCACCATCCGGGCGCCCTCCCGGAGGCTCGCGGCCACCTGGCGGGCAGCGTGGATCACCGCACCGCTGGAGCCGCCCACCAGGAGGCCTTCGCGGCGAGCCAGGTCCCGGGCTGCGTGGAAGGCGTCATGGTCGGATACCTGGATCATGTCGTCGATGACGCTGAAATCCGCCGTGCCAATCAGGAATTCGTCACCCAGGCCTTCCAGCAGGTAGGGGTGGCTCGCCCCCACCTTCCCCGTGCGGAAGTACTCCGTGAAGATCGAGCCTTCCACATCCACAGCCACCACCTGAATCTTGGGATCCCGCTCCTTCAGGTAGTGGCCCACGCCGCCCACGGTGCCGCCGGTACCAATGCCAATGACCACGGCATCAAGGCGCCCCTCCATCTGCTCCCATATCTCGCGCCCGGTGGAAAGGTAGTGGGCCTCATTGTTTTCACGGTTGTTGTGCTGGTCCGGGAAATAGCCGTCCTTCAACTCGGCCGCCAGGCGGGGCGTTATGTTGTTGTAGCTGTCCGGATGTTCCGGGGGCAGCGAGGTGTCCACCTTCACCACCTCCACCCCCAGGGCGGCCAGCTGGTCCAGCTTCTCCTTGCTGGTGCGGTCGCGGACCACCACCTTCAGCCGGTAGCCCTTCTGGATGGCCACCAGGGCCAGGCCCATCGCCGTGTTGCCGGAGGAGTTCTCCAGGATGAGATCGCCGGGCTTGCAGCGCCCATCGGCCTCGGCCCGCTCGATGAGGTGCCGGGCGATGCGGTCCTTGCTGCTGCCCATGGGGTTCAGGAACTCCAGCTTGGCCCACACGCTGCAGGGCCAGCCCTCCGAGATGCGGTTGAGGCGCACCAGGGGCGTGTTCCCGATGACCTCCAGGATGCTGTCGTAGACGCGCAGATCGTTCACGGGGTGGCTCCAGGCCCCCAGCTTCCCACAGGGGCCCGGCCATGCAGAAAAAGGCGCATATGCGCCAAATTATGCGGTGCGGGAACGGAGGGCCATCACGGCCTCGGCCCTCCGGGCCAGGCTGCCCGCCTTGCCCTGGAAGACCGGGGCGTTGCCTCCGCCACGACCCTCCAGCAGGGCGGCGACCTCACGGCCCAGGGCCGCCACATCCAAGGTGCCGCCGGGAGCCGCCGCCACCACGAAGGCCGCCTGGCCGCCCTTGAGCGCCGTGAGCAGCAGCACCTTGCGATCATTCCGGGCCAGCGCCGCCCGGGCCACCTTGCCCAGGAAACCCGCGTCCTGGCCTTCGAGATGGTGGTCCACCAAGACCTCGGAACGGGATGCCAGTGCCTCGGCCAGGGCATCGGCAAGGGCGTCTTCCAGGTGCCGCGCCCGACGCTCCGAAGCCTGGAGCTGGGCCAGCTTCTGTTCCGTCACGCTGGCCAGGTCCGCATCGGGGGCGCCCAGCAGGGTGCGCAGGGCCAGGTTGCGCTGTTCGTGGGCCCGCATCCGTGCCCGCACCCGCCCACCGGCTGCGTAAAGCACGCGCATGCCGCCCAGATGGGGCTCGGCCCCGAGAAGCGCCAGAGCCTCCAGCTCTGAGGTGTTGCGCAGATGAGTGCCGCCGCAGGTGTTGAGGTCCAGCCCTTCGATCCCCACCAGACGGATGGGGCCCGTGTGCCCCTCGGGAAGCCCCCGGCTGCGCACCCGCTCGGCAGCGTAAGCTTCCGGAGACACCCAGCGGTCGGAAACGGGGCGCGCGGCCCGGATGGCCTCCGCCACGGCGGCCTCCAGATCCGTCACCTGATCCGGCTTGAGACGAGGTACGGCCAGTTCCACATCGCAGACCTCGGGCCCCAGATGGAAGGCCGTGGTGGCCCACCCGAAGCGGTCCTGGGCCACGGCCGTCAGCAGGTGCTGGCCCGTGTGCTGCTGCATGTGATCGAAGCGCCGCTCCCAGTCCAGACGGCCCACCACCGGGCCTTCCGGAACCGCCTCCGCCAGCACGTGGCGGATCTCCCCATTCCGCTTGACAACCTCCAGCACCGGCACGCCGCCAAGGAGACCGCGGTCGGAAGGCTGGCCCCCGCCCTCCGGATAGAAGACCGTGTCCTCGAGAACCGCGAAGGGGCGCCCTGCTTCGTTCCCCGCCCGGACCACCCGGGTTTCGATCCCGGTCTGATAGGCATCCCGCTGGTAGGCAAAAAGGTTGTCCATGCCGAGCAGGTTACCGCCCAGACCCCCACCCGAACTAGGATGGACGGTCGCGTCCGGAACGGGCGCTGTGCGGGGACCGATGAACGGATCGCAGGCATGGCTGCAGCATTACCCGGAGGGCGTGGGACGGGAATCGGCGCCGTTCCCCTTCCAGAACCTGGGGGATCTGGCACGCTCCGCGGCCCGGCAGTGGGCGGAACGTCCTGCGGAGATCCTGGTGCTGCCCAACGGCATGACCTGCCAGCACACTTGGCACGACGTGGACCGGCTCTCCGAGGATTTCGCGCACCACCTCCACGAAGGCCTTCGCCTGGCCCCCGGCACACGGGTGGCCCTCCTCCTGCCCAACTGCCTGGCCTATCCCATCGCCGCCTTCGGGGTGCTCAAGGCGGGATGCGTGGTGGTGAACACGAACCCCCTCTACACGCCCCGGGAGCTGGAGCAGCAGCTTCGGGACAGCGGAGCCGAGGTGCTGGTCATCCTCGACATGTTCAAGGACAAGCTGCCGGGCATCCTGGAGCGCACGGCGGTGAAGACCATCCTCGCCACGGGCATCGCAGACTTCTTCCCCCTCTTCCAGCGGCTGCTGATCAAGGGGAAGCTGCGGCTTTCAGGCAAGCTGCCCCGGGTGCCGCTCCCTGAAACGCCCTTCCTGAGGGCCTTGCATCAGGGCGCCCTTCTGCGGGCCAAGGCCCGACTGCTCCACGAGCCCGCCCTGCCCACGCCCCGCCGGGAGGATCTGGCCCTGCTCCAGTACACCGGCGGCACCACCGGCCTCAGCAAAGGGGCGATGCTCACCCACGGCAACCTGCTGGCCAACCTGGAGCAGATCGCCGAAATCACGCGGATGCACATCCGGCCGGGCCAGGAGACCGTCTTCACCGTGCTGCCGCTGTACCACGTGATCGCCTTCACCATCAACCTGCTCTTCGCCTTCCACGTGGGAAGCACCAGCGTGCTGGTGCCCAACCCGCGCCCCCTGAAGAACCTGCGGCCGGCCCTGCGCAGGCACCGCATCACCTGGATGACGGTGGTGAACACCCTGCTGAAGGCCCTGCCCGAGGAGCCCTGGTTCAACAGAGAGCTCACCCGGGACCTCCGCGCAGCCTTCGCCGGTGGCATGGCAACCCACCCCGAGGTGCGGGAACGCTGGGAGCGATTCACCGGGTGCACCGTGATCGAAGGCTACGGCCTCAGCGAAGCCAGCCCCCTGGTCACCTTCAACGCCCACGCCGTGGAGGAGGGCCGCATCGTTCGCACCATGGCCCAGGTGGGCGGCGTGGGCCTGCCCCTGCCAGGGACGGACGTGAAGCTGGTGGATGATCACGGCGCCCCCGTGCCCACCGGCGGGCACGGCGAGATCCTGGTGAAAGGCCCGCAGGTGATGCAGGGCTACTGGAACCAGCCTGAGGAGACCGACCGCACCCTTCGGGACGGTTGGCTCCACACCGGCGACATCGGCCGCTTCGATGCCGACGGCTACCTGGAGATCACGGACCGCAAGAAGGACATGATCCTGGTGAGCGGCTTCAACGTGTTCCCCAACGAGGTGGAAGCCTGCCTCCTCCAGCACCCGGATGTGGCCGATGCAGCCGTGATCGGCGTGCCCGATGAGGAAACCGGCGAATCCGTGCACGCCCACGTGGTGGTCCGCCGCCACGGCCTCACCGCCGACGAGCTGCGGGCCCATTGCCGCAAGCTCCTGGCCGCCTACAAGATCCCCGTGAAGATCCACTTCACCAGCGAAATCCCCAAGAACGCCGTCGGCAAAGCCCTGCGGCGACTGCTTAGGCATGGCAAGGAAAATAATTAAAGGAAGTTCATCACGGAGACACGGAGAACACAGAGAAAGAATCTTTAACTCCGTGTCCTCCGTGTCTCCGTGGTGAATGTTTTTAGACCCAGGCTTCCTGCTTCACATCGCCCTGGACGCCGACCACGATGACCTTGATGGGCACCTTGCGGCCGGCGCGCTCCACGGCAGCCTGGGCCATGCGCAGCAGGCCGCCACAGCAGGGCACCTCCATGATCATCACGGTGAGGGTGTTGATCTGGGCCTCGGCGATGAGGGCCACCAGCTTGTCCATGTAGATCTCCTGGTCCCGGTCCAGCTTGGGGCAGGCGATGGCCAGCTTCTTCCCGGGCAGCCAGCGCTGGTTGAAATCCGGAAGGGAGAATGCGCAGCAGTCCGCCGCCAGCAGGAGGTCCGCACCCTGGAACACGGGATTCATGGGGCTGATCAAGTGGAGCTGCACGGGCCACTGGGTGAGCTGGCTCTGCAGGCCATCGCGATCCACGGGATCGGCGGCGGGGCGAGAGAAATCGCGGGGGGCGGATCCGGGGCAGGCGTGGTGCATGGAGGGCTCCTTGTAGGGCGGGATGCTGACGTTCAGTTCCTGGAGGTAGGCGATGGCCTGGTCGAGGTAGGTGGTCTGGCCGTGCTCGTGGAGGTGCTTGAGGTGGGCCTTCAGCGTGTTCGCACCCAGGGGCAGGATGTTGTCGACCGTGGCCCGCTCGTCGTAGGGCGCTGCTTCCCGGGTCTCCACCGTGATGGCCCCCTGGGGGCAATCGCCGATGCAGGCGCCCAGGCCGTCGCAGGTGATCTCGGACACCAGCCGCGCCTTGCCGTCGATGAGCTGCAGCGCGCCTTCCGGGCAGCCCTGCACGCAGAGGCCGCAGCCATCGCAGCGTTCCTCGTCGATACGGATGATCTGGCGTTCCATGGCGTCCTCCGGAACCCAGCATCGGGCGTCTGGGCCGATGCTTCCTTGACCTTCATCAAGCCCTGCGAAGCCTGTGACGCCGGTCGCCTATGATGGGCGCCATGAACCTCACCGACACCCACTGCCACCTCCAGGATCCCCGGCTGGCAGGGAACCTGGAGGCCGTGCTGGAGCGGGCCCGGGCGGCCGGGGTGGCGCGCTTCGTGTGCTGCGGCACCCGGGAGGCGGACTGGGACGCGGTCCTGGCGCTCCAGGAATCCCATGCGGGCGTGATCCCCATGCTGGGGCTGCACCCCTGGTTCGTGGGGGAGGCCGCCCCGGGCTGGGCGGATCGCCTGGAGACCCTGCTCGCGACCACGGGAGCCGGAATCGGGGAGTGCGGCCTGGATTTCGCGCTGGAGGCCTTCGACCGGGACGCCCAGGTGGCGGCTCTGCGGTGCCATCTTCGCCTGGCCCGAGCCCTGGAGCGCCCCCTCACCCTCCATGTGCGCCGGGCCTGGGACGCCTTGATCCAGGTGGTCCGGGAGGATGGCCTTCCTCGGGCCGGGGCGGCCATCCACGCCTTTTCGGGTTCCGCCGAAACCGCCCGGGAACTCCAGGGCCTGGGCTTCCACCTGGGCTTCGGCTGCGGCCTGGCCCGTCCCGATGCCCATCGGGCCCGCAAGGCGGTCCGGGCCGTGGCTCCGGACCGCCTGCTGCTGGAGACGGACAGCCCCGATCTGGCACCCCGGCACCTGCCCGGCTACGCCGAGGGCCGCCCCAACGAGCCCGCCAACCTCCGGATCGCCCTCCAGGCGGCAGCGGAAGCCCGCCAAGCATCGCCCGAGGCCCTGGCCCTTGAAACAGAGCAAACGGCCCAGCGGCTCTTCGTCGCTCCCTTCGCGATCCCTCTAAGCTGATTCCATGCGCTGGTTCGCCCGAACGGAACAACTGCTCGGCCCCGAGGGCTACGCCCGCCTGGGCGCTGCCCGGGTGGCCGTCTTCGGCCTCGGCGGGGTGGGATCCTACGCCGTGGAGGCCCTGGCCCGGGCGGGCGTGGGCCATCTGCAGGTGGTGGACCACGATGTGGTGAACCCCACCAACCTCAACCGCCAGCTCTTCGCCCTGCGCAGCACCCTGGGGCGGCCCAAGGTGGAGGTCGCCCGGGAGCGCATCCTGGACATCAACCCCGATGCCCAGGTGGACGCCCGCCACCGCTTCATCAACGGGGATTCCGTGGCCGAACTGCTGGACCCCCTGCCGGATGTGGTGGTGGATGCCATCGACAGCCTGAACGCCAAAGTGGCCCTGATGGAGGCCGCCTACCAGTTGGACCTGCCCACCGTCAGCGCCATGGGCGCCGGGGGCAAGGTCCGGGGCGACCTCATCCAGGCTGCGGACCTGGAGGACACCTGGAACTGCCCCCTGGCCCGGCTGGTGCGCAAGCGCCTCCACGGGCGGGGCATCCACCGCGGCATCACCTGTATCTTCACCCCCGAGCCCTGCCGCAACGACCTGCCGCCCCGCCCCGAGGACATCGACGCCCACGTGGGCCCCGGCCGCAAACGCACGCCACTGGGCACCCTCAGCTACATGCCGGCCCTGGTGGGGCTGCGGGTGGCGGAAGAAGTGATCCGAAAGCTCCTGGCCCTCACGCCATTGTCTTGAAGTCCTTTCCCAGCCAACCCCGGGCGGCAATCAGGAAGAGGGGCGTGATGAGGGAGACCAGCCCGAAGACCAGCCACATGGTGCCCGTCGATCGCGAACCCTCGGCGGGGCACCAGCGGGCCAGGGCCACGCCGGAGTACAGGGGCACGATCATCTTGGTGAGGAACCAGGGGAACTGGGCCACGCCCATGTAGGCTCCGGTGCGGCCTTCGGGAGCGATTTCCGCCGCGAACTGCAGGAAGCGGGGCTGCCAGATGGCCTCGCCCAGGGTCATGAGCACCAGGAAGGCGAAGAGCCCCGGCACCGTGGGGCCGAAGCCCAGGATGAAGGTGGGCAGCGCCATCACCGTCGTGCCCAGGACCATCACCGTGTAGACCTTCATGCGGGTGGTGAGGGCCGCCACGATGGGGCAGAGGATGAAGATGAGCAGCGAGTTGAACTGGGTGGCCACCTCGTAGTGGTCCCCGATCCAGGTGCC
>MWBB01000096.1 GCA_002068835.1 Acidobacteria bacterium ADurb.Bin340
GCGGGGAGGGTTCAGCATGACGCCTCGCCCCCACCCCATCGGACACCCTGACCCCCGACCTGAATCCGTACCGGTGGAAAAAAATTAAAAGTAATTTAACCACGGAGACACGGAGGACACTGAGAAAAGCAATAAATAAATGTATTTACTCTTTTTTCTCCGTGCTCTCCGTGTCTCCGTGGTGAGTATTTTTAATTTTCTACAACGTTTGGTTCCATCACCGCGCGGCAGGTGACGGAATTGGCGATGATGCAGTATTTGTGGGCCTTTTCAAAGAGTTCCACCACCTTGGCCTTGTCGGTGCCCGGGGCCACGCGGATGGTGGGGCGCAGGCGCACCTCGGTGATGCGGCTGATCTTGTCCACGGTCTCCATCACGGCCTCGGCGTGGTCCTCGTAGGCCTGCACCTCCAGGCGCACCTTGGAAGCCAGGGCCAGGAAGGTGAGCATGTGGCAGGTGGCCAGGGCGGAACCCAGCAGGTCCTCGGGGTTCCAGCGGGTGGGATCGCCCTTGTAGGCGGGCCCGCTGCTCACGGGAATGGTTGCGTGGGCGGGGTTGGAGAGCTCCGCGTTCCGGCTGAAATCGGGATCCAGGGTGTTGCCCTGCCAGGTGAGGGTGAGGGGGAAGGCGTGGGACATGGTGGCTCCTGAGGGGGTCGGGTCGGATGGTAGCCTGACGCACCCTTTCCGATGCTCCGGAGGCCTCATGCGCGTCTCGACCCTGCTCCTGGTGCCCGTGCTGGCGGCGCCCCTCCAGGCCCAGTTCTTCGAGCGGCTCTTCAACCCCGATGTGAAGGTGGCGCTCACCCATCCCCCGGGTCTGGGCCTGAAGGTGAGCCGGGTGGCCTTCCTGCCCCCCCGCAACGATGCCTCGGCGGAGCTGGTCTCCCTCCTCACGGCCGATCTGGCCGATCGCCTGGAGGTGGTGGACCGCGTGAACCTCCAGGCCGTGCTGCGGGAGCAGGAACTGGGCCTCATGGGCCACCTGGAGCCCGCCACCGTGGCCCGCCTGGGCAAGCTGCTGGGGCCCTCCGTGCTGCTCACGGTGGACGTGCACCAGATCCAGGCCCGCACCACCCGGGGCACACGCATGCAGGATGTGCGGGACAAAGGGGGCAAGGTCACGGGCCAGCGCACCTTCCACACCGCCCGCACCCGCCTGGAGTTCCGGGCCAGCGTGCAGGCGGTGGATCTGGAGACGGGCCGCATCTTCGGCGCCCGGGCCCTGCGCCTGGAGCCCGAGGCCGCGGCGGAAACCGAGCAGGGCCGCCCCGAGCCGCCCCCGGAAGGTCCCCTGCGGGACCAGGCCCTGGCCTACGCCCGTCGGGAGGTGGCCCGGCTGCTGCTGCCCTGGAACGAAACCCGCAAACTCATCTTCTACGACGACAAGGCCTTTGGCATGAAGGAGGCCTACAAGCGCCTGTCCGAGGGCGATGTGGCCGGGGCCCTGGCGGCCTCCCGCGATGCCTACGAACAGGCCCGGAGCCAGGCCGGTGCCGAACCCAAGCACCAGGGCCGCACCGCCTACAACGTGGGCATGTGCCACTTCATCCGGGGCGACTACGACGAAGCGCTGCCCTTCCTCCGGGCCGCCCGGGACACGGACCGGGACAACGGCATCTACCGCGATGCCTTCCAGGAGGTGCAGCGGGCCCTGGACCTGCGGGAAGAGCTTCAGCGCGTGGAGGCCCGCAGCCCCCGGCCCGCGGAGGCCGCCCAGCCCGAGCCCCCGGCACGCCCCGCCGAACCGGCCCAGCCCGCCAAGCCCGGCGTGGAGGAGCGTTTGGAGCGCCTGGAAGCCCTCCGCAAGAAGGGCCTCATCACCCCCGCCGAATACCAGCAGCGGCGCGCGGAAATCCTCAAGGAACTCTGAAAATATTTAAAAAAATAAAAATAGGATGGCAGAATAGTCAGGATTAAAGATGCTTTGGATCCTGTTTATCCTGCCATCCTGTTTTTGGTGTTCTTTGTTTTGCTTTGAATGAATAAAAAACCTGCGTCGGCGGATCAGCCTGGAAGGCAGGGCGCTTCGGCCTATCCTGGACCTTGTCATGGATCTGCGGGTGGAGGCTTCCGCGACCGTCCGGCCCCTTCAGGGACCGGCGGAGCGGGGCGCGGCCGGGCCGCAGGGGCCCCAGAAATCCGGCGCCGCCGACACGGTGGAGGTGAGCCCCGAGGCCCGGCGCAAGCTGGCGGAGCTCAAGGCCCGGGACCAGGAGGTGCGGGCCCACGAAGCCGCCCACATGGCCGCCGGGGGCAGCCTGGTGAAGGGCGGCGCCAGCTTCACCTACCAGCGGGGCCCCGATGGCGGCCTCTACGCCGTGGGGGGCGAAGTGAGCATCGACACCAGCCCCGAGCGGGATCCCCGGGCCACCCTGGCCAAGGCCGAGCGCATCCGCGCCGCCGCCCTGGCGCCTTCGGATCCCAGCTCCACGGACCGCGCCGCGGCCGCCTCCGCCGGCGCCATGGCCGCCCAGGCCGCCGCAGAGCTGGCCCGGCAGAACCGCCCGGGCCTGGACCTGCGGGCCTGAAGCCCTACCGGAAGTAGCCGACCCCCGCCTCGAAGAGCTTCATGTCCTTGGCGCCCGGGACGTTCTGCCACACGTGATCCGTGTAGCGCTCGGCGTGGGCCATCTTGCCGAACACGCGGCCGTCGGGGCTGGTGAGGCCTTCGATGGCCAGGGCGCTGCCGTTGGGGTTGAACTCCAGGTCCAGGGTGGGCTCGCCGCGGTCGTCCACGTACTGGGTGGCCACCTGCCCCGAAGCCAGGAGGGCCCGCAGCGCCGCGTCGGGCCCCACGATGCGGCCTTCGCCGTGGGCGATGGCCACGGTGTGGATGTCGCCGGGCGTCAGCTTGGCCAGCCAGGGCGAGGCGCTGCACACCACGCGGGTCCAGGCCATGCGGCTGGTGTAGCGCAGGCTGTTGAAGGTGAGGGTGGGGCAGTCCGGCGTCTGCTCGCGGATCTCGCCGTAGGGCACCAGGCCCAGCTTGATGAGGGCCTGGAAGCCGTTGCAGATGCCCAGCATCAGGCCGTCCCGCCGCTGCAGCAGGTCGTGCACCGCATCCTTCACCCGCGGGTTGCGGTAGGCGGCGGCGATGAACTTGCCACTGCCCTCGGGCTCGTCGCCCGCGGAGAAGCCGCCGGGGATCATCACGATCTGGGCCCGGCCGATGGCGGCGGAGAGGGCCGCCAGGCTTTCGTCCACGGCCTGGGGCGTGAGGTTGCGGAAGACCACCGTTTCCGTGGTGGCCCCGGCCCGTTCGAAGGCCGCCGCCGTGTCGTACTCGCAGTTGGTGCCCGGGAAGACCGTGAGCACCGCGTGGGGCCGGGCCACCTTCACGCTCGGGGCTTTGGGCGCTGCGCCCGCCACTGTCTGGAAGGCCGGCAGCGGCGCGGGCTTCCGGCCGTCCGTGGTGGGGAAGATGGGCTCCAGGGGCGCTTCCCAGGCCCGTTCCGCTTCGAAGAGATCCAGGGTCATCGAACCGATGCGGAACACGGGCTCCGCGATCGTGCGGCCCAGGCGCGTCACCGCCAATCCGCTCAGGTCCACGCCTGCCGCCGGATCCAGCTCCAGCACGAAGGCGCCGGGCCGGGGGGCCAGCCAGAAGGCGGGGGCCCGTTCCTCCAGTTCGAAGCCCACGGCGTTGCCGAAGGCCATCTGCGAGAGGGCCGCCGCGAGGCCATCCATCGCCACCGTGCGGAGGGCCGCCACCTTGCCGCCGCGCACCAGGGCGGCGATGCGCGCGTAGGTGGCGTGCAGGGCCGCCCAGTCGGGCAGGGCCTCCGGGGTGCGGGGCAGGTCCACCAGCACCAGGTCGTGGCCCGGGGCCTTCAGCTCTGGCGTGGCCACCTGGTCCGCCTGCACCACGCCTACGGCGAAGGCCACGAGGGTCGGGGGAACGTCCAGGTCCTTGAAGGTGCCGCTCATGCTGTCCTTGCCGCCGATGGCCGGGGTCTCCAGGGCCAGCTCCGCGTGGAGGGCCCCCAGCAGCGCCGCCGTCGGCAGGCCCCAGCGGGCCGGATCCTCGCCCAGGCGGCCGAAGTACTCCTGCAGCGTGTAGCGCAGTTTCCGGTGGTCCGCGCCCGTGGCCACCAGCCGCGCCGCCGCCTGCACGTGGGCCCACACGGCGCCATGGAAGGGGCTCCAGCGGGAGAGGGTCGGGAAGAAGGCCTGGCTCATGGCCGAGGCGGTGCGGGTTTCGCCGCCCAGCACCGGGAACTTGGCCACCATGGCTTCAATGGGCGTGCGGCGGCGGAGGCCCCCGAAGGGCACTGTCACCGACGCGGCGCCGATGGTGCTGTCGAAGCGTTCCACCAGGCCCCGCTGGGAGCAGGTGTTCAGGTCCGCCAGCCGCGCCAGCCACGCGGCCCGCAGGTCCGCGACCTCGGGTTCGGCCAGGGGGCAGGCGGCGGGATCCGGCGAGGCCAGCCGCGCCGTGGCCTGCTGGGGGGCGCCGTTGGTGTCCAGGAAGGCGCGCTCCAGGTCCACCAGGGTGCGGCCCCGCCAGGTCATCACCAGGCGTTCCTCCGCCGTCACCGTGGCCACCGTCACGGCCTCCAGGTTCTCGGCGTCCGCCAGGGCCAGCACGGCCTCCAGGTCCTCGGGCGCGATCACCACGGCCATGCGCTCCTGGCTTTCGGCGATGGCCAGCTCCGTGCCGTTGAGGCCTTCGTACTTCTTGGGCACCGCATCCAGGTTGATGGCGAGGCCCGGCGCCAGCTCGCCGATGGCCACGGACACGCCGCCCGCGCCGAAGTCGTTGCACTTCTTCACGCGACGGGTGAATTCGGGATTTCGGAAGAGGCGCTGCAGCTTGCGCTCCATGGGCGGATCGCCCTTCTGCACTTCGGCGCCGCAGGTTTCGAGGCTCGCTTCCGTGTGGCCCTTGCTGGAGCCCGTGGCGCCGCCGATGCCGTCGCGGCCCGTGCGCCCGCCCACCAGCACCACGAGATCGCCCGGAAGGGGCTCTTCCCGCCGCACCCAGGCCTTGGGCACCGCGCCCACCACCGCGCCGATCTCCATGCGCTTGGCCACGTAGCCTTCGTCGTAGACCTCCACCACCTGCCCGGTGGTGAGGCCGATCTGGTTGCCGTAGGCGGAAAAGCCGTGGGCCGCTTCCTGGGTGATCTTCCGCTGGGGCAGCTTGCCGGGCAGGGTCTGGTCCAGCGGTCGGCGCGGATCGCCGGAGCCCGTCACGCGCAGGCTCTGGTACACGTAGGCCCGGCCCGAAAGGGGATCGCGGATGGCGCCGCCCAGGCAGGTGGCCGCGCCGCCGTAGGGCTCGATCTCCGTGGGGTGGTTGTGGGTCTCGTTCTTGAACATCAACAGCCAGGGTTCTCGGCCGCCTGGGGCGCCGCTGTGGTCGATCTCCACCTCGATGGAGCAGGCGTTGATCTCGCTGCTCACCTCCTGGTCCTCGAGCTTCCCGGCCCGGCGCAGGGCCCGGGCGGGCAGCAGGGCCATGTCCATGAGGCAGGCGGGCTTCTCCGCAATGCGATCCCCGAAGACCTCCGCCCGCAGATTCCGGTACTGGTCCAGGGCCCGCCGCAGGGGCGCCGACAGGGGGCCCTCTTCCACGGCCAGCTCCGTCAGCTCGGTGAGGAAGGTCGTGTGGCGGCAGTGATCCGACCAGTAGGTGTCCAGCAGCCGCAGCTCCGTTTCGCTGGGATCGCGGCCCTCCCGCTGGAAATGAGCCTGGGTGTGTTTCAGGTCCGCCCGGGTCATGGCCAGGCCCATCCCGCTCCGCAGCGATTCCAGGCCCGCCTCATCGCGGTCCCGGAAGCCGTCCAGCACGGGCACCGGCGCGGGCTCCGGCAAGGCCGGGGCCAGGGTTTCGGGCTTGGCGGCGCTCACCTCGCGGCTGTCCACGGGGTTGATGAGGTAGGCCCGCACCCGCGCCCGGTCGGCCTCCGTCAGCGCCCCCTTCAGCACGAACACCTTGGCGCAGGCCACGGTGGGCCGGGCGCCATGGGTGAGCAGCTGCACCGCCTGGGCCGCGCTGTCCGCCCGCTGGTCGTACTGGCCCGGCAGGTAGGCCACCGCCAGCGCCCATTCATCCGCCGCCAGGGGCAGCGTTTCGTCGTAGACCTCGTCCAGGGGCGGCTCCGCGAAGACCGTCCACCGCGCCGCCGCCCAGTCCGCCTCACTCAGCCCCTCGGCGTCGTAGCGCACCACCAGCCGCAGGTTCTCCAGCGCCGCGATGCCCACCACGTCGCGCAGATCGTGCAGCAGGTGCTGGGCCTCCACGGCGCAAGCGGGCTTCTTCTCGACAAAGAGACGGCGGATGGGGCTCATGGCGACCTCGGGCGGGGGCGGCGGGCGCTGGGCCCCCATTCCAGGGTAGCGTCATCCCCGGAGCCTCCCGGCCGTCGACCGGCGGAGCAGGCCTCATCGTGATCCGCTGCACCCTTCCATCCCCTGCGCCATGCTTCCCGATCCCTCATCCACCACCGGCCTACTGCTCTTCACGGGGGGCGCGGGGCGCCGCCTGGGCGGCCCCAAGCACGATCGGCCCCATCCCGCAGGCGGCACCTGGGGCGGTCACCTGGTGCGGGTCTTCCAGGCCCTGCGCCCCGGATCGCCCATCCAGGTGCTGGGGGCGCCCCTGCCGGATTTCCCGGATCTTCTCCCGATGGAGGATCCCAGGCGGGGCCCGGCCGTGGCCCTGTGTGTCTGGGCCCGGCAGAGCGCGCCCCCCGTCCGCGCCTGGCTGCTCCTGCCCTGCGATCAGGTGGCCTGGACCCCGGCAACGCTGGGGGCCTGGCTGAAGCAGGCCGAGGCGGAGGATCCGGAAGGCCGCGCCTGGGTGATGGCCACGGTGGAGGGCCGCGATCAGTACCTGGGAAGCCTGCTGGGAGCCTCCCTCCGATCCCGCCTCGCCTCCCTGGAGGCCCCAAGCCTGGCGGCATGCGCCGAGGTCCTTCCGGTACTGCGGCTGGAGACGGAAGGGCCTGGATGGCGGGATGTGGACGAGGCCGAGGATGAGCCCCTATAGGATCCGGTCCAGCGGGCTCTCCACCCCGTGGCCGCCGCGGTTCAGCACATGGGTATAGATCATCGTGGTGGTCACATCCCGGTGCCCCAGCAGCTCCTGGATGGTGCGGATGTCGTGGCCGAACTGCAGCAGGTGCGTGGCGAAGCTGTGGCGCAGCACATGGGGCGTCACGGGCTTGACCAGTCCGGCCGCCTTGGCCGCCAGCCGCACCGCCTTCTGGACGCTTTCCGCGTGCAGATGGTGCCGGTGGGTCTGGCCGGTGCGGGGATCCTCCGATCGCACCGCCGAAGGGAAGACCCACTGCCAGCCCCAGGCATAGGGCGCCTCCGGAGACTTGGCGGCCAGGGCATAGGGCAGCCACACGGCCCCGTGGCCTTCGGCCCGATCCTTTTCATGGAGCGCCTTCACCCGCTCCAGGTGGGCCTTCAGATCGGGAACCAGGGCCGTCGGCAGCATGGTGATCCGATCCTTCCCGCCTTTCCCGCAGCGCACCACCAGCAGCCCCCGCTCGAAATCCACATCCTTCACCCGCAGCCGCAGGCCCTCCATCACCCGCATTCCCGTGCCGTAGAGCAGCCGCGCCACCAGGGCCATCACCCCGTCCATGGCCTCCAGCAGGGATCGCAGCTCCGGCACGCTCAGCACCACCGGCAAGCGGGGCCGCCGCTTGGCCTGCACCACGGACCCCAGCCAGTCATCCGTGCGCCCCAGCACCTCCTTGTAGAGGAAGAGCAGGGCGGCCTTGGCCTGGTTCTGGGTAGAAGGAGCCACATGGCGCTCCACCGCCAGATGGGTGAGGAAGCCCTCCACCGCCTCCATCCCCAGCGAATCCGGATGCTGCCGCCCATGGAACAGCACGAACCGGCGGGCCCACTCCACGTAGGCCTCTTCCGTCCGCAGGCTGTAGCCCCGCACCCGCACCGCATCCCTCACCCGATCCAGCAGCCGGGGCGGAGGTGGGAGCGCCTCCCTCCCCATCCGCTCACCACCGGTCTGCCTAATCACGTTCGACATCCCCGCCTCCACCCCCTGGCCCCGTTCGCCTAACGCGCTACCATGGGGATGTCTCCCTCATGTCCCGTCACTCAGGTTTTCAAAGGATGTCGTCTTTTTTTCGCCTGTCAACCCCTCCCTTCCCGTTCGCCTAATCCACCCCAAACACGAACCCCCTCGTCCCCCAACCCCGTTCCCCACCCCCCCGAATAGGCGAACTACACTTTAACCCGTACAGTTCGTCTAGTACACGTTAGGCGCCATGCGAATCCTCATTCTCCTGATCCTTCTGTTGCCAAATTCTTTGGCTGGAAGCGAGCCGCGCCAAATCCCCAAAGGCAAGCGAATCTCTGTCGTGGTCACCAAGTTCTTAGGGCGCACAGAATCGGACGATTGTCTTGTATTCCAAACAACAAGGGGGATGTTTTATATTTATGATGCCAACGAAGAAGGTGCCGGAAACAACCTTTTCCACAAAAAAGAGGCACAACTCCATTCCCAAACAGCCAGTTTCTTCAACGTCGAATGGACTGGACCAACAACTCTATGTCTTATCTGTGATAAATGTGGTTACATTCACTGGTTCAAACCCCAAGACTAATCGAATGCCTAACCCTGCGCTCAACCGGGACGCTGCCTCTGCCGCCCACCGGCCACTCCGTTCTTGCCGATTTCTCATCCCCAACTCACCGCGCCGCTTCGGCAGCGCCGGTTAGCTTGATTCGTTAGGCATCAATTCCAATTTTCTTCGGAGCGCAGATGGTTTTGAAAATCCTTGGCATTGCTTCTTTTTTGTT
>MWBB01000097.1 GCA_002068835.1 Acidobacteria bacterium ADurb.Bin340
CGGTGCGAATTGCCTGGCGCTCCTTGATCCGGCGCGCCAGCCCGGCGCCCCACCCGATCCCGAAGGCCTCCATGCCACCCGTCAATCCCCGCCAGCCGGTGCCCGGCCTCCACCAGTTGCATGCCCAGGGCTTCGATGAGGGTGCTCTTGCCGGCCCCCGGCACGCCTGTGATGCCCACCCGCACGGCGCCGCCCGTGCGGGGCAGCAGGCGCGTGAGCAGCTCCTGGGCCTGCTCGAAATGGGCGGGCGCATTGGATTCCACCAGGGTGATGGCCCGGGCCAGCATCACCCGATCCCCGGCCAGCACGCCCGCCGCCAGTTCCTCCACCGGAATGTGGCGCCGCCGATGGTGGGCCCCCACGGGCACCACCACCCGGTGGGCACCGGGCATTCCATCGTGCCCGCCCTTCACGCCGGGCACGACATTCAGGGCATGGCGGGGATCCTCGACGGGCAGCGTGGTCATGGCTCCATGGTACGGCGGAAGGGGGCCTTCCGGCCCCCTTCGCGTGCAGTGGATCTTCCGCTACTTGAACAGCTCCAACCCCAGGCGGCGGTCCAGTTCGGTAAGGACCACCTTGGCGCTGTGGGGGATGTTGGTGCCGGGGCCGAAGATGGCCGCGGCGCCGGCCTGGCGCAGGGCATCGTAGTCCTGGGCGGGGATCACGCCGCCCGCGACCACCATGATGTCCTCGCGGCCCAGCTTCTTCAGCTCGCCCACCAGGGTCGGCAGCAGGGTCTTGTGGCCTGCGGCGAGGCTGGACATGGCGATGATGTGGACATCGTTCTCCACGCCCATGCGGGCGGCCTCGTCCGGCGTCTGGAAGAGGGGGCCCATGTCCACATCGAAGCCCAGGTCGGCGTAGGCGGTGGCCACCACCTTGGCGCCGCGGTCGTGACCGTCCTGGCCCAGCTTGGCCACCAGGATGCGGGGGCGGCGGCCTTCGGCCTTGGCGAAGGCCTCGGTCATGGCCCGGACCTCGTTCACCTCGTCGGACTTGGCGTATTCGGAGGAATAGACACCGCTCACCATCTTGATCTCCGCCTTGTGGCGGCCCCAGTGGGCCTCGAGGGCATCGCTGATCTCGCCCAGGGAGGCGCGGACCTTGGCCGCTTCCACCGCCAGCTCCAGCAGGTTGCCATTCCCGGTTCGGGCGCATTCGGACAGGTTGTGCAGCGCCGCCTTCACGGCCTCGTTGTCGCGCTCCGCCTTCAGCTTCTCCAGGCGGGCGATCTGCTGGCGGCGCACCTCCACGTTGTCCACATCGAGGATCTCGATGGGATCCTCCTTGGCCAGCCGGTGCTTGTTCACGCCCACGATGGTCTCGCTGCCGCTGTCGATCTTGGCCTGGCGGCGGGCCGCGGCCTCCTCGATGCGCAGCTTGGGCAGGCCGCTTTCGGTGGCAGCGGCCATGCCGCCCAGGGCTTCCACTTCCTGGATGTGCTTCCAGCCCAGGCGGGCCAGCTCGTGGGTGAGGTTCTCCAGGTAGAAGGCGCCGCCCCAGGGATCCACCACCTTGCAGAGGTAGGTCTCGTCCTGGAGGAAGAGCTGGGTGTTGCGGGCGATGCGGGCGCTGAAGTCCGTGGGCAGCGCGATGGCCTCGTCCAGCGCGTTGGTGTGCAGGCTCTGGGTGTGACCCAGGGCCGCGGCCATGGCCTCGATGCAGGTGCGCACCACGTTGTTGAAGGGATCCTGCTCGGCCAGGGACCAGCCGGAGGTCTGGCTGTGGGTGCGCAGGGCCATGGACTTGGGATCCTTGCAGCCGAAGCCCTTGAGGAGCTTGGCCCAAAGCAGGCGGGCGGCCCGCAGCTTGGCCACCTCCATGAAGTGGTTCATGCCCTCGGCCCAGAAGAAGGACAGGCGGGGCGCGAAGGCATCCACATCCATCCCGGCGCTGATGCCGGCCCGCACGTACTCCAGGCCGTCGGCCAGGGTGTAGGCCATCTCCAGGTCCGCCGTGGCGCCCGCCTCCTGCATGTGGTAGCCGGAGATGGAGATGGAGTTGAACTTGGGCATGTTCTTCGCCGTGTAGGCGATGATGTCCGCGATCACCTTCATCGAGGGCTTGGGCGGGTAGATGTAGGTGTTGCGGACCATGAACTCCTTGAGGATGTCGTTCTGGATGGTGCCGCTGAGCTTGGCCAGGGGCGCGCCCTGCTCCAGGCCCGCCACGATGTAGAAGGCCATGATCGGCAGCACGGCGCCGTTCATGGTCATGGAGACGCTCATCGTGTCCAGGGGAATCTGGTCGAAGAGAATCTTCATGTCGAGGATGCTGTCGATGGCGACGCCCGCCTTGCCCACATCGCCCACCACCCGCGGGTGGTCGCTGTCGTAGCCGCGGTGCGTGGCCAGGTCGAAGGCCACGGAAAGGCCCTTCTGGCCCGCCGCGAGGTTGCGCCGGTAGAAGGCGTTGGAGGCTTCGGCGGTGCTGAAGCCCGCGTACTGCCGCACGGTCCAGGGACGGATGACATACATGGAGGCGTAGGGCCCGCGGAGGAAGGGCGGAATACCTGCCAGGTACGGCAGGTGCTCGGTCCTGGCCATGTCGGCGCTGCTGTACAGCGGCTTCACGGGAATCTGCTCGTTGGTCATCCAGGTGAGCCGGTCCGTGTCGCCGGCCTTGGCCTGCCAAGCGGCGAGGCCCTGGCCCTGGGCATTCTTCATCTCAACAGTGGAGAAATTCGGAATCATCAGAAGACCTCCAGGCGCTGGGCCAGGCCCGTCAGAACAGCGTGCACATCGCTCTTGATGTGGATGAAGTCATCCACGCCCGCGGCCTTGAAGGCCTCGGCGTGGTCCTTGAGCAGACCGGCCACCAGCACGGTCTTCGCGCCGCCAGCCTTGAGAGCCTTGGCCAGCGCGGGCACCTGCTCCACATAGGTGTCGTCGAGGCCCACGGCCACCACGATGGCAGCCCCGCTCGCCAGGGCGGCCTTCGCGGCCTCCTCAGCGCTCTTGAACCAGGCCTGATCCGCCACCTGGAAGCCACCCACCTGGAAGAAGCCCCGGGTGAAGTCGAGGCGGGGCATGTAGGCGCCCACGGGACCCAGGTTGGCCAGGAAGATGTCCACCTTGCCCGCACGCTTGGCCATCACGGCTTTGCGCAGGGATTCCAGCGCCTCGCTGGCGCGGAAGGACTTCAGGGCCTCGACCTTCGGGCCCTCGGACCGCTTCAGGGCCGCCGTGAGCTGACCCAGGGTCGCCGTGGGGGCCGCGGCGAGCAGGGCTGCGAAGCCCTTCCCTTCCACCGCCCCGGTTCGCCGGATGCGCGGGGCCAGGGCCTGCTTCAGGGCACCGTGATCCAGGGCCTTCACATCGGGCAGGGTTTCCAAGGCGTTGGCGTACTGGTTGGTGCCCACGATGACATCGGTGCGGGCCGTGACGGCCTTGCGGCGGGCGGCGGTCACTTCGGCGATCTTGGCCTGCACGAAGCCCTGCTCCAGAGCCTTGGCCAAGCCGCCCAGGCCTTCCACCTCCTGGAAGAGCTTCCAGGCGGCGGTGATGAGCTGGTGGGTGAGCACCTCCACGGTCCAGCTGCCTCCGGCCAGATCCACCACCTGGTCCAGGCGGGATTCCTCGCGGAGCATGATCTGGGTGTTGCGGGCGATGCGGCGGCCCAGGTCGCTGGGCACCTGGCTCAGCACCTCGTCGTAGGCGCCCACATGGAGCGCATCCACCCCGCCCACCACGGCGCTGAAGGCCTCGGTGGTGGCTCGCAGCATGTTCACGTGGGGATCGAACTGGGTCTTGTTGGTGAGGCCGCTCTTGGCGAAGACGCGCAGCTTGGCCGCCTCGTCGCTGCCGCCGCAGGCGCGCACCACCTGGGCCCACAGCACGCGGGCGGCGCGGAACTTGGCGATCTCCATGAAGAAGTGTCCGCCGATGCCCAGGCGGAAGTAGGTGCGGGAGGCCGCCTCCTCCACGCTCAGGCCCCGGGCTTCCAGGGCGCGCAGGGTGGCCACGGCGCTGGCCAGGGTGAAGGCCAGCTCCTGCACGGCGTTGGCGCCGGCCTCGTGGTAGGGGCGTCCGCAGGCCGCCAGGGTGCGGGCCTTGGGCGCGTGGGCCGCGGCCCAGCGGGTGAGGTCCGCCAGTTCGTCGTAGGCCTGATCCAGGGTCATGGCCAGGCGGCCCTTGTGGGCCAGGGCCCCCAGGGGATCGAAGCCCATACACAGGGGGGTCTGGGCCAGATCCGCGCCCTGGGCCTTCAGGGCCGCCAGCAGCAGGGCCGCGGCCGGCAGGGCCCCTTCGGCCGCCGCCACCATCAGCGGCGTTCCGGCATCCACGCCCTCCAGGGCCTGCACGGCATCGCCGTAGGTGGAAAGGTTGGTGCCATCAGCCCCCACGCTGGCGGCTTCCGCCTGATCGGCATCCAGCCCCTGCTGACCCGCTTCGTCCAGGTGGAAGGCGATGGCGGTGAGCCCCCGCTCCAGGTCCTGGCGCAGGGCTTCGTTGTAGGCCTTGGCCTCCGGGAACGGCAGCTCCTGGGCCACCAGCCAGCCCTGGAGGCGCTTGCCCAGGGGCTCGGTGCCACGCAGGTAGGGCCACTCGCCCGGCAGGGTGTCCTGGAAGGGCAAGCCCTTCACATCCTCCGCCGTGTAGATGGGCTGCAGGGTGATGCCCTCGTAGGTGGGCGTGAGCATCTTCTTCTCGTAGGGGGCGCCCTTCAGCAGGCGCACCACCTCCTCGCGCCACTGCTCCAGGGAGGGCACGGGGAAATCCGAGAGCAGGCGCTCGGGTTCCGCCGAGGTCGTCGGTGGTGTCTGGAATTCGGCCATGGCCATCCTCGAAGTGGGCGGAACACTCCCGTTCCGGCAAACCTTGGCAGTATAGGCACGCTTGAAGGGCTTCCCCACACATTGCGTCAAAGATCACGGGCCCAGACGTTCGGGGTCGAAGGACTATCCTGGAACCCTCCTTCCCCCGTTCCGGAGGCCCAATGCTGCTCCTCGCCCCGCCGCCCCCACCACCCCCCATGATCCTGACCGGGGCCACCCTCTGGGCGGAGGACCGCGCCCAGGAGGGCCAAGCCCTGCTGATCCAGAGGGGCCGCATCGCCGCCCTGGGCACCGAAGCGGAACTCCGGCGCCGGGCTCCCAAGGCGGCGGTGGTGAAGCTGGAGGGCGGCACCCTGCTGCCGGGCTTCATCGAAGGCCACGCCCATGTGGAGGGCCTGGGCAAGCTGGCGGAAACGGTGGACCTGACGGGAGTGGCGAGCCCCCAGGAATGCTTGGCGCGGGTGGCCGCCTGGACCTTGCGCAACAGCGAAGGCTGGATCACGGGCCGGGGCTGGGACCAGAACCTCTGGCCCGGAAAGGCCTTTCCCACGGCAGAACAACTGGATGCCCACACCCGATCGCGCCCGGCCTTCCTGCGCCGGGTGGACGGCCACGCGGGCTGGGCCAACAGCGCCGCCCTGAAGGCCGCCGGGATCAACGCCGAAACGCCGGATCCCGAGGGGGGCCGGATCGTACGGGATGCCCAGGGACAGCCCACGGGCATCCTCATCGACCGGGCCATGGACCGGGTGGAGGCCCTGGTGCCTGCACCCAGCGCCGCCCAGCGCGAACGCTGGATCCGGGCGGGCCTGCTCCGGCTGCGGGCCCTGGGGTTCACGGCCGTCTGCGACATGGGCGGCGACGCCGTGACCCTTTCGGCCTACCGGCGCCTGGAGGCCGCCAACGCCCTGCCTATCCGGGTCTTCAGCTACTTCGACTGGAACCCCAAGGTGGCCTTGGCGGAGCTGAGGAAGCCCCGCGGCCCCCTGGGCTTCTTCCAGGTGCAAGGCGCCAAGTTCTACTTCGATGGCGCCCTGGGCAGCCGCGGCGCCCGCCTCCTGGCCCCCTACGCCGATGCCCCGGATACCCAGGGCCTGTGGGTGATGGAGCCCACGTCCATCGGCGCCAACGCCCGCACAGTGCTCAAGGCGGGCTACCAGCCCGCGGCCCACGCCATCGGGGACGGGGCCAACGCCGCGGCCCTGGAGGTGCTGGGAACCGCCTGGCGCGGATCCGGCGCCCGCCTGAAGCCCCGGGTGGAGCACGCCCAGATCGTGGCTCCGGGCGACGCCCGGGCCTTCGGCGCCGCGGGCCTCGTGGCTTCGGTCCAGCCCATGCATCTGGCGGATGATCATGCCTGGACCCCTGCGCGGCTGGGGCCCGAGCGCGTGGAGCGCGCCTTCCCCTGGCGCACCCTGCAGGAAGGCGGCGCCCCCTGGTCTTCGGCAGCGATGCCCCCATCGCCGATGCCAACCCCTTCCGGGCCCTGGCCGCCGCCGAAACCCGCCAGAACGATGCCGGCAGCCCGGATGGCGGCTTCAACCCGGGGCACGCCCTGACCCGCGCCGAAGCCCTTCGGGCCTACACCCGCACCTCCGCCGAGGTGCTGGGCCATCGGGACCTCGGCGTGATCCGCACCGGCGCCGTGGCCGACCTCCTCTGGGTCCAGGCCCCGATCCACACCCTCACCCCCGCCCAGCTCCGCACCCTCAAGCCCGGGCGCCTCTGGGTGAACGGCCGGGAAACGGGTTCCGCTCAGTAGAAGAAGCCCCAACGCCCCTCCGTTCCGAAAGGTGCTGGCATGCCGTCCTCCTTCCAACGCTGGTTCATCGCCGTCATGGGCACGGTGCTGCAGGTGGGACTGGGCACGGTGTACGCCTGGAGCTTCTTCCAGAACCCGATGAAGGCCCATTTCGGCCTTTCCGGCGACAGCGCCATCGCCTGGATCTTCTCCCTGGCCATCTGTTTCCTGGGTCTGGGCGCGGCGCTGGGCGGCCTGCTCCTGCCCCGGACCGGTCCCCGGAAGCTGGCGCTGGCAGGGGCGGTCCTCTACCCCCTGGGCTGGCTGCTGGGCAGCCTGGGGCTCTCCCTCCCCAGCCTGCCCGTGCTCTACCTGGGCTTCGGCGTACTGGGGGGCCTGGGCCTGGGCCTGGGCTATGTCACGCCGGTGGCCACCGTGGCCCGGTGGTTCCCGGACCGGAAGGGCCTCGTCACGGGCATGGTGCTGATGGGCTTCGGCTTCGGCGCCCTGTTCATGAGCAAGGTCATCGGCCCCTGGTTGATGAGCGCCTTCCAGGACGATCTCGCCGCGGTGTTCCGGCAAGGCGGCCTGATCGTCGCGATCCTCTGCCTTCCAGCGGCCGCGTTCATCCGCAATCCGCCCCCCGGATTCCAGCCTCCGGCCCTCCCGTCCTCAACCTTCCCGTCCGGCCCCGCCATTCTGGCGGCCCCGCTGGACCTGAAGGCCTCCTCCTGCCTCCGCTCCGGCCGGTTCGCGCTGATGTGGCTCATTTTCTTCTGCAACATCACGGCCGGGATCATGTTCATCGGCTTCCAGTCCCCCATGCTCCAGGACCTCCTGGTGGCCTCGGGCAGCACGCTGAATGACGCCGGACTCAAGGCCGCCGGCGCCACCCTGATCGCCGTGTCCTCGGTCTTCAACGGCGTGGGCCGCATGGCCTGGGGCGGCGCGGCCGACCGCATCGGCCGCATCCAGGCCTTCCGCCTGATCCTGGCCAGCCAGCTGCTGGTGTTCGTCCTCCTTGTCTTCATCCCCAACCCCTGGGTCTTCGGCGCCCTCGTGTGCTACATCCTGCTCTGCTACGGCGGCGGCTTCGGCACGATGCCCGCCTATGTGCTCGACAGCTTCGGTCCCCGGTTGATGCCGGTGGTCTACGGCACCCTCCTCACGGCCTGGTCCCTGGGGGGCATCGCGGGCCCCCAGCTCGTGGCCCTCATCAAGGACACCGTGGCCCCGGCCAGCCAGGGCGCCTGGACCTTCGGCGCAGGAGCGGCGCTGCTGGGCCTCGGGCTGGGCCTCAGCTTCCGCCTCGACAATCGTCCTTTCGAGCCTCGCACCCGCTGAACCGCCCCCCTGCGTCGCCCCGTGCGGTTTCCGCTTCCCGGACCCCCTCGATGCGATCCCGGGCCACAATGGTTCCATGACCGAGCCCACCCTCCGCCCCGCCACGCCCCTCCTGGCTCCCAGCCTGCTCTCCGCGGACTTCACGCGGCTGGCGGAGGCCCTTCGCCTGCTGGAATCGGCCCGGGACTGCGTGGTGCACGTGGATGTGATGGATGGCCATTTCGTGCCCAACCTCACCATCGGTCTGCCCGTGGTGGAGGCCCTGCGGCGGGAGACGAAGCTCCCCCTCGACTGCCACCTGATGATCACGGAGCCCCTGCGCTACGCGCCGGCCTTCGTGGCGGCGGGCGCCAACTGGGTGAGCGTGCACCAGGAGGCGGATCCCCACCTGCACCGCACCCTGCGGGCCATCCGCGATGCGGGCGCCCAGGCCGGCGTGGTGCTGAACCCCGCCACCCCGGTGGAAACCCTGGTGGACCTGGTGGGGGATTTCGATTTTGTGCTGCTCATGAGCGTGAACCCGGGCTTCGGCGGCCAATCCTTCATCCCGCGGGCCCTCGACAAGGTGCGCCGCCTCGACGCCCTGCGCACGGAGCGGGGCGTGCCCTTCTTCATCCAGGTGGATGGCGGTGTGGGCCCCGGCAATGCCACCGACCTGGTGGCCGCGGGCGCCGATGTGCTGGTGGCGGGCAATGCCGTCTTCAAGGCCCCCGATCCCCTCGCCGCCATCCAGGCCCTCCACGCCGAGATGGCCAAGGGGCGCTGAGCCTTCCCTGCCCGGGTTCAAGCCTCCCGCAGCACCGCCAGGAAGGCTTCGCCGTAGTGCTGGAGCTTCTTGAGGCCCACGCCGGAGAGG